>JBKJRJ010000121.1:0-6833 GCA_046594705.1 Vicinamibacterales bacterium | reverse complement strand
GTGCGCCTGCTGTCGCCGTTCATCCCGGAGCGGGGCAAGATCCAGCCGCGCCGGATCTCCGGCACGTGCGCGAAGCACCAGCGCGCGCTGCAGACCGCCATTGCGCGCGCCCGGCAGTTGGCGCTTATCCCGTACGTGACTGACTAGTTTCAGGAGCCTTCGGCTGGGCACGAAGGCACGAAGGCGCTAAGACACGAAGCAACTTCGTGCCTTGGTGTCGTGCAGCCTTGGTGCCCACGTCGTTCGGACCGTGGCAGGAAAAAACTTATGGAAGTAATACTGAGAGAACACGTCGAACACCTGGGGGCGCGCGGCGACGTCGTGAAGGTCACGCCGGGCTACGCGCGCAACTACCTCCTGCCGCGGCAGCTCGCGCTCGCCGTGACGGACAACAACAAGCGCCAGATCGACCGCGAGAAGAAGCTGGCCGAAGCGCGCGACATGGAAGAGCGCTCCGCCGCCGAAGCCGTGGCCGCGCGGATGGGCGCGCTCGAGATCGAGATCGCCCGCCGCACCGGCGAGAACGACGCCCTCTACGGGTCCGTCACCTCGGCCGACGTCGCGGAGGCGCTCAAGGCCAAGGGCTTCGAGGTGGACAAGCGCAAGATCCAGATGCCCGACCCGATCAAGTCGCTCGGCGAGAGCACCATCCCGGTGAAGATTCACCGCGAGGTGATCGCGCAGGTCAAGGTCAAGGTCGTTTCGGACAAAAAGTAGTCGGACTACAACCGGTCAACTATCGTGAACGGCGCGTAGCGGCCCCCGGGGCGCGACGCGTCGTTCAGCGCGACCCCGTCGCATTCCACCCACGCGTGGGCGTCGAATCCCCCGTCCGTCTGCACCCCCACCCTCACCGCCGCATCCACCCCGTGCCTTCGCAGCATCCAGCCGAGCGCGAGCGATTGCGCCAGGCATGAGCCGCCAGGCACATAACGTCCGGCGCGCGCCACGGCGTTGACGCGATCACGAATCTGTTCAGCGCTGAACCGATGTCCGTGCGGCGCGCGTGATGCCACGTGCAGCGCGCGACGCACGCCGGCGAGACGCAATCCGGCGGCCGCGGCCGCGACGGCCAGCGCCGACGCGAGCACCAGCCGCTGCTCCCGCCCGGTGAGCGCGCGCCAACGGTCGAACCGTCCCATCACGTGTATTCTACGCCTCGCATCGGGCCTCGCGCCGCGCGGCTCGACCTGCTATATTCACTGCTTCCCGCCATGGCCGAAACACTCGCCCCCGCATCGCCCGAACGCGCCCTGCCGCACAACCTCGAGGCGGAGAAATCCGTGCTCGGCGCGATCCTGATCCACAACGAGGCGTTCAATCACGCCGCGGAGCTGATCGATTCCCGCGACTTCTTTCGCGACGCGCACCGGCGCATCTTCGACAAGATGGTGGCGCTCAGCGAGCGCAACGACGCGATCGATTTCATCACGCTGAAGGAGGAGCTGGCGCGGGCGGGCGAGCTCGACGAAGTCGGCGGGCCGGCCTACATCGCCTCGCTGGCCGACGGCGTGCCGCGCACCGCGAACGTCGAACACTACGCGCGCATCGTCAAGGAGAAGGCGACGCTCCGCAACCTGATTCACTCGGCCAACCGCATCCTGTCGGATGCCTATCGCGCCGAGGAGGACGCCGATGTCATCCTCGACGGCGCCGAGAAGGCGATTTTCGAGATTGCCGAAGACCGCATCAAGGAAGGGTTCGTGCCGCTGCGCGACCTGGTCCAGAGCAGCTTCGCGACGATCGAGAAGCTGCAGCAGCACAAGGGGCTGGTCACCGGCGTGCCGACCGGCTTCATCGACCTCGACGAGATGACCTCCGGCCTGCAGCCGTCCGATCTGGTGCTCGTCGCCGCACGCCCGTCGATGGGCAAGACCAGCTTCGTGCTGAACATCGCGCAGCACATCGGCACGCAGACCGACATGACGGTCGGCTTCTTCAGCCTCGAGATGTCGAAGGAGCAGCTGTTCATGCGCATGCTGACCGCCGAGGCCCGCATCGACGCGCACCGCTTCCGCAGCGGGTTCTTGAACGAGAAGGACTATGGGCGGCTGTCGCACGCACTCGGCACGCTCGCCGAAGCCCGCGTCTTCATCGACGACACGGCGTCGGTCGGCGTGCTGGAAATGCGCGCCAAGGCGCGGCGGCTCCAGGCCGAGCACGGCCTGCACCTGCTCATCATCGACTACATCCAGCTGATGTCGGGGCGCGGCCGCTTCGAGAGCCGCCAGGCGGAGATTGCCTCCATCTCGCGATCGCTCAAGGGCCTGGCGAAGGAACTGAAGATCCCGATCGTGGCGCTGTCGCAGCTCTCGCGCGCCTCCGAGACGCGCGCCGACCATCGGCCGCAACTCTCCGACCTGCGCGAGTCGGGTGCGCTCGAACAGGACGCCGACGTCGTCATGTTCATCTACCGGGAAGAACAGTATCGCGACGCCGACGGCCAGCCGAACCAGGACGCGGAAGGGGTCGCCGAGATCATCATCGGCAAACAACGCAACGGCCCGGTCGGCACGGCCAAGCTCGCGTTCATCAAGGAACACACGCGCTTCGAGAACCTGGCCCAGGGCGCAGCGTGACGCGAAGGCCGCAGGCCTTCTGCCTTCCCGTATGATTCGGCCAACTGTCGCTCGCGTTGATCTCGCTGCCGTTGAAAGCAACCTCCGTTCGATCGTCGCATTTCTCTCCCAGTCTCCCACCTTCGCCGAGGCTACGGCGGGCACGCCAGCCCCCAAGCCTCCCCGGATCATCGCCGTCGTCAAGGCCAACGCCTACGGGCACGGCGCGAGCGATGTGGGCCTCGCCCTCGAGCGGGCCGGGGCCGCGATGCTCGCCTGCGCCGACATCGAGGAGGGCATCGTGCTGCGTCGCGCCGGCGTGCGGATGCCGATCCTCGTCTTCGGTGCCCTCGGCATCAGCGACCTCGACGGCGTCTTCGAGTTCGATCTCACACCGACCATCTCGACCCCGTCCGCGGCGCACGCCCTGGCATCCGCGGCTGCGAAACGGGCGCAAACGGGCGGCAGACCAGGGTCAGACCGGGGACAAGGCAGTCGGAAACTGCACTGTCACCTGAAAATCGACACCGGGATGAACCGGCTCGGATTCCGCCACGACAATCTTGCGCGGACCCTGCCCGCGATCGCGAAAAGCCAGCACCTCGCGATCGACGCCGTCTACACCCATTTCGCCACCGCCGACGAGCCGGAGCATCCGGCGTTCGACGAGCAGCGCCAGCGCTTCGAGCAGGTGGTGGCGGCGCTGCCCGCCCTTGGCCTCACCCCGCAGTACCGGCACGCCGCGAACAGCGCCGCGCTGTTGCGCGACGAACGCGTCTGGTACGACTTCGTCCGCCCGGGTCTCCTGCTCTACGGCATCGTCCCGCCGCCGCTCGCCGCCATGCTGCCGCTGCGACCTGCCCTGTCACTCCATAGTCGTATCGTGCATGTGAAGGGCATGCGTCCCGGAGAAGGCACCGGCTACGGGCTTCGCTCGCGGGTCGACCAGCCGGCGACCATCGCGGTCGTTCCGGCCGGCTACGCCGACGGTCTCGATCGCCGCATGGCCGGACGCAGCTTCATGCTGGTACGCGGAAAGCGCGTACCCGTCGTTGGCTCCGTGTGTATGGATATGACGATGATCGACGTGACGGGGATGGAGGTGTCGACGGGTGATGAAGTGGTGATTGTCGGCGAGCAGGGCGAGGAAGCGATTGGCATGCGCGAAGTGGCCGCGTCGATCGGGACAATCCCCTACGAGTTGCTTTGCCGCGTCGGTTCACGCATCGAAAGGCTCTACGATTGAAGACTGAAGAGTGGTGATTGAAGACTAGACGGAACGGCGATTGAGAACTGTCGATTGGCGCCCAGCAGGTCCCCGCAACCGGGTGTGCCACTCGGCAATCGAGAATCGACGATCCGTCAATCTGCCGTCTGCAATCGGAATTCAGCAATGAAAGCGAAGACGATCTATAGCTGCCAGGAGTGCGGCGCCCAGAGCCAGAAATGGCTCGGACGCTGTCCCGAGTGTGGCGCCTGGAACTCGCTCGTCGAAGAGCGCGCCGTGCCGCCAACCGCCGGCGCGGGTGCGGCGGCCGCCAGCGCCGGGGCGCGTTACTCACTCGCCGCCACCGCGGGGCCGCGCCTGTACGAAGACATCGATACCGCCGTGTCGGCACGCCTGACCACCGGGATTGAGGAGTTCGACCGGGTGCTGGGCGGCGGCGTGGTTCCGGGGTCGCTCGTGCTGATCGGCGGCGAGCCGGGAATCGGCAAGTCCACCTTGCTGCTGCAGGCGGCGGCGCACTTCGCGAACACCTCGGGGCCGGTGCTCTACAGCTCGGGCGAGGAATCCGAGCACCAGATCAAATCGCGCGGTCAGCGGCTCGGCGTCGAGCGGGCGCCTCTCTACCTGCTGGCGGAAACCTGTCTCGAGCGTATCCTCGATGAAATCGCCCGCCTGCGGCCTTCGCTGGTGATCGTGGACTCGATCCAGACGGTGTTCTCGCTCAAGTTCCAGTCGGCGCCCGGCAGCATTGGCCAGGTCCGCGAGGCTGCGACGCAGCTGCTGTTCGCGGCCAAGGGACAGAACATTCCGACCTTCCTCGTCGGCCACGTCACCAAGGACGGCAGCCTCGCCGGCCCCAAGGTGCTCGAGCACATCGTCGACACCGTGCTGTATTTCGAGGGGGAAAAACACCACTCCCACCGCGTCGTGCGTGCCGTGAAGAACCGCTTCGGTGCGGTGAGCGAGCTGGGGGTCTTCGAGATGAGCGGCAAGGGGCTGAAGGGGGTGCCGAACGCGTCGGCGCTGTTTTTGGCCGAGCGTCCCAAGAACGTCTCCGGGTCGGCGGTGCTGTGCTGCATGGAAGGGTCGCGTCCGCTGCTGGTCGAAGTGCAGGCGCTCGTCAGCACCAGCTCCTACGGCAACGCCAAGCGGATGGCGAGCGGCATCGATCAGAATCGCCTGTCCCTGCTCCTCGCCGTTCTCGAGAAGCGCGCCGGCCTGAACCTGCTTGGCGAGGACGTCTTCATCAACGTCGCCGGCGGCATGACGGTCGACGAACCTGCGGCCGACCTTGCCGTCGTGGCCGCGGTGGCCTCGAGCTTGCGGAACCGCCCGATCCGGGCGGGCACGGCGGTCTTCGGGGAAGTGGGGCTCGCGGGAGAAGTGCGGGGCGCTCCGCAGGCCGCGCTGCGGCTGCGCGAGGCCGCGCAGATGGGTTTTACGCGCTGCATCGTCCCTGACGGCAACATCGCGCGCGACGAGGCGCCCCCCGGGTGCGAGATCGTCCCGGTCAAGCACGTCGGCGAAGCGCTCGATCAGTTGATGGACTGGTAGAGAGGGTCCTGAACTAAGGGCCCGCGCAGGAATACGTCGATCATGCTGGGCGTCGAGGCGCCCGCCCGGCAAGGCGCGAGGAGCGCGCATACCGGGCGTATGTAAGCGACGAGCAACGCCGCCCGGCGGGACGCATCGGCGGCCAGGATGACCGACTTATTCCTGCGCGGGCCCTCAGTCCCCAGGGGCCAACGGCCTTTATTGAGACAAGACGACACGCGGGCGGAGCGGCCTAATTGCGCCGTCGTGTCGGCGTGGAGCGTCGCGGCCGGACCCGTTGTTACTGCGTGACGGCCACCGGCTTCAGTCCCATGTTGTGCATGATGAAGGCGTAGATGTCGGCCGTCGTTTCCAGGCCCTTGATGAAGTTGCTCGCGCCATGGCCCGACTTGGTGTCGATGCGGATCAGGATCGGCGTGTCCTTCGCGGCCTTCTCCTGCAGCGTTGCCACGTACTTGAACGAATGCGCCGGCACGACGCGATCGTCGTGATCCGCCGTGGCCACGAGGGTCGCCGGATACTTCACGCCCGCCTTGATGTTGTGCAGCGGGGAATAGGCGTAGAGCGCCTTGAACTCGTCGGCGTTGTCGCTCGACCCATAGTCGGCGATCCAGTTGAAGCCGATCGTGAACTTGTGGAAGCGCAGCATGTCCATCACGCCGACCTGCGGGATGGCGACCTTGAACAGCTCCGGGCGCTGGTTGATCACGGCGCCGACCAGCAGTCCACCGTTCGATCCCCCCTGCACCGCCAGCCGTTCGGACGAGGTGTACTTGTTGGCGATCAGCCACTCGCCCGCCGCGATGAAGTCGTCGAACACGTTCTGCTTCTTCAGCTTCATGCCCTGCTGGTGCCAGGATTCCCCGTACTCGCCGCCGCCGCGAATATTGGCGTTGGCGTAAACGAAGCCCTGTTCGAGCAGCGCCAGCCGCGAGGCGCTGAAGCCTGGTGACTGGACGATGTTGAACCCGCCGTAGGCGTAGAGCAGCGTCGGGTTGCTGCCGTCCAGCTTCAGCCCTTTCTTGTGCACCAGGAACATCGGGATCTTCGTGCCGTCCTTGCTCGGGTAGAACACCGCCGTGGTCTCGAACGCGTCGGGGTTGTAGCCCGGGACCTTCGGCTGACGGAAGATCGTGCTCGTCTTCGTCGCGATGTCGTAGCGGTAGATCGTCGGCGGCACATTGAGCGAGTTGAAGGTGTAGAAAACGAACGCCTCGTCCTTCTGGCCGCCGAAGCCGCCGGCTGTGCCGGGGCCCGGCAGCGTGATTTCGTTCTCGAGCGTGCCGTCCAGGCTGTAGACATAGGCCCTGGTGGTCACGTCCTTCAGATACGTCGCGAACAGCTTGCCGCCGGCAGTACTGACGCCTTGCAGCGGCTCCGGCCGCTCGGGCAGGATGGTCTTCCAGTCGGTCTCATCCGGCTTGCGCGGATCCACCAGCACGACGCGGCCGTTCGGCGCATTCTTGTTGGTTTCGACCAGGAGCTTGTCGTCG
>JBKJRJ010000194.1:0-5711 GCA_046594705.1 Vicinamibacterales bacterium | reverse complement strand
CGGCCGTCGCTGTCGATCGACAGGTTCTCGACGTCCCCTTTGAGGAAGTCGGGCTGCGTCGAAACGGTCCAGAAGGTCGGAGTGGAGGCCAGCAGGACCGCCGATGTGGCGAGGACCGCCAGCGCGGCGGCGGCCGCCGGAAGCACGCCGATTCGTGTCCGCATCAATCTCTACCGGGACGGCTGTCGAGATCGATGGTGAGCACGCGGGTGCCGCTGATCGCCGAGTCCATGGCGAGCTCCCACTCGCCGAGCGCCGCGCTCCGGATCGGCGTGAAGCTGCCGCTGCTGCGATCGCCTTCGAGCACCGCGAGGACAGAAGGGGGCAACGACGTCAGCGCCTCGCCGTTGACGACGGCGCCCGGGGTGCCGGTGAGCAGCCGCACGTAGACGCGGTTGTTGCGATGCGACTGGTTCAAGACCTTGATCATCTGGGCGACACTGGTCGGTTGCACGCTGCGCCGCAGTTCCCGTTGCTCGATCTGGTTCAGCTGCCTGCCGTCGGTCACCATGACGGTGAGCGGCCCCGAGGCATTGGCCGGAATTTCGATCGGGATGGTCGAGATCTTCTCGGCGCCGCGATAACTGCGGGTCAGGACCTTGAGCGGCACGGTGCGCCCCGCGCGGGGACGGACTTCGTCGAGCCAGACCCGCTCAATCGTGGCGGACCGTGATTCCTCGGACGTGGCGACGGCGAGCTCAACGCCCTTGAGCGTGACCGGCTCGACGTCGTTCGCCATGAGCATCGTGATCGGCCCGGCGACATAGGCCGAGGCGGCCGCGATCGTTCCGTCGCCGGTGAAGATGTCCTCGTAGGCCAGGTCGGCGTGCGCGTCGAAGGTCGCCTTGCCCTTCACCGTAAAGGTCATCGCGCCGAACTGCCGCTCGTAGTTGCCGAGGGTGTTGAACAGCGCGACATACGCCAGCAGCGGCGTGAAGAGCTGATCGTTGACGGCGGTGTAGCGGAAGGTCCGCTTGGGCGCCACGCCATTGTCGAGAGTGATGGTGATGGGAATGACCGTGGGTCCCTTGCCGAGCGTGCCGGCGATCGCCGTCGCGCGGTCCTGCTGCATCGTCCCGATGACTTCGCCCATCGTGGCGATCTTGAAGGAGGACATCAGGCTGGGCAGCGTCGCGTAGACGTGCGCCCGCGTCATCGGGAAGGCGGTCGGTCCGAAATTGAAGAAGGGATGGCCGAAGCCGTAGAGGCGGTCGCCGTCGATATGGGTGATGGTCCCGGTGGCGCCCATCGCGCCGTCGCCCCCGAGCAGCGACACGCCGATCGGATCGCCGGGGCGCAGGGGACCGGTCTCCGGGAGCGCGTCACCGCCGGCGCTGCCCGAGAGCACCGGCGTGAAACCCGCGTCGCGAAACATCGCGCCCACCAGGTCGGAGGTGGCGGTAGCCATGCCGCCGAGCAGGAGCGGGGTGGCGATGGGCCGGAGCAGTGCGCCCATCTGCGCGCCGGCCGACGCGGGCAATCCGAAGGCCTGCACGTCCGCCGGTCGATCTGCGAAGGCCGCGATCGTCGCGTAATTAGCGCGAATGGCCGCCGCGAGACGCTCCGGCGAGACCGGCAGTTCGAGGCGCGGCGGCGCCGCCGCTCTGCGGCGAGGGCCGGGGTTGGCCGTCGCCTCGATCATTTCGCCGATGGGCGTGATCCCCGCGATGGCTTCTTTGGGGAACGAGCCGATGGAGTAGGAGACCGCGCCAATGAGTCGGCCGTCGACATACACCGGGCTGCCGCTCATGCCGGCAATGACACCGGTCTCCGCGAGGGGCCCGCCTTCGAGCCGAGCCAGAATCAAGTTGCGCTGAGGCGCCTGGACGTTCTTGAGCACGCCCAGAATGTGGACCGTGAAGTCCTTCAGCTCCGAACCCTCGAAAATAGTACGGCCGGTGCCGACCATCCCGGCTTTGACTTCCGCAATGGGCATCAGGCTGGTGCTTGCGGGCAGGCGAACCCAGCCGAACGCCGCCAGCGCGACGGTGAGTAGAAAAACCCGGATCTTCATCGTATTCAGACCTTTATAGCATGATTCAGACGCCCGGGACGCGCGTCTGGTTCTACCTGTGTTAGGCTGTGGTCATCGTGTTGACCGTGACCCTTCCGGCTGCCGGCCGCGCGGCGTTTACGTCGTATTGGTGGTGGTTTGCGTCCGCACAGGGGGCGAAGCGCTAAGGCACGTCGAGCAACACAGCGATTTCCTGCAGCCCCCTCAACCGAGTTGAGGGGGCTTTTTTTTGGTTCGCGAACCGCGTCTGGCCAAGACACGGAACGCCTGTCGGGTGGACCGCCGGTGTCCACCGGGAGAATGGCAACGGCTCAGCTTTGCGTCACGGTCATCGGGAAGGACGTCGCCGCCATCCGGCAGGCGCGAGACGCCGCCGAAGCGGAGGCCGATTTGGTCGAGCTGCGGCTGGACTCGATGGCGCGCCCCGATCCCGAGGCGGCGCTCGCCGGACGGGTGAAGCCGGCCATCGTAACCTGCCGGCCGTTGCGTGAAGGCGGACTGTTCGACGGCCCCGAAGCGGATCGGCTTGGGCTGCTCGCGCGGGCGCAGTCACTCGGCGCGGAGTTCGTCGATATCGAGTGGGACGTCGATCCCCGCCCGTTCGTCGCAGCCCGCGGCGGCCGCGGCGTGATCGTCTCCCGGCACGATTTTCAGGGCGTGCCGCGCGACTTGCCGGCCCGGCTGCACCAACTGCGTCAGGCGGGCGGGGAAGTGGCCAAGCTCGCCGTGATGGTCGAGCGCGCGTCGGATCTCGGGGCGCTACTCGAACAGGCGCGGCCCGACGGATCGTCGGTGCTGATCGGGATGGGCCCGGCCGGGTTGGCCACGCGTGTGTTGGCGGGGCGTTTTGGCTCCCGCTGGACCTACGCCGGCGATGGTGTCGCACCGGGCCAGGTGTCGGCGGCCCGCCTCCTGTCCGAGTTCGCGTTCCGCAGGATTCGTCCCGATGCCGACGTCTACGCAGTGGTCGGCCGGCCGGTCGTCAACTCGCTGTCGCCCGCCATGCACAACGCGGGGTTCGTCGCCCTGGGACTGAGCGCGGTCTACGTGCCGATCGAGTCACGCGATCTGGACGCCTTCCGGTCCTTCGCGGCGCAGATCGGCATGCGCGGCGCCAGCGTGACCATTCCCTTCAAGCGTGACGTCATACCGCTGCTCGACGAGATCGAGCCGACCGCCGAGGCTGCGGGCGCGGTGAACACCATCGCGATCACAGACGGGCGATGGGTCGGCATGAACACGGACGCCGACGGCTTCCTGGAGCCGCTGCGCAGGCGACTGCCGGCGCTGGCGGGGACCCGCGCCGTCGTCCTCGGAGCGGGGGGCGCGGCGCGCGGCGTCGGACTCGCGCTGCAACGAGCGGGCGCGGTGGTCGCGTTTGCGGCGCGACGCGCCGAGGCGGCCCGCACGGTGGCCTCGGCGATGGGCGCCGCCGCGACTGAATACCCGCCGCGGCCGGCGTCGTGGGATCTGCTGGTGAACGCGACGCCGGTCGGCAGCCGCGGCATGCCGGGTACGCCGTTCGAGGGCCCGTTCGACGGCCGCCTGGTCTACGACCTGGTCTACGACCCGGACCCGACGGCGCTGATGCGGGCGGCGACGGAGGCCGGATGTGACGCGATCGGCGGACTGGAGATGCTCGTGGCGCAGGCGGAACGGCAATTCGAGATCTGGACCGGGCAGCGGCCCCCGGCGGGTCTGTTCGTGGAGGCGGCCATGCAGGCGGTACGGAACCGATGAAACATACGACGTTCGATGAGTTCGTGGAGCTGGCGCGGCGCGGCACGTTCGTGCCCGTCGTGAAGGAGATCATGGCGGATCTGCTCACCCCGGTCTCCGCCTTTCTGAAAATTGCGGAACACTCCGACTACGCCTTCCTGTTCGAGAGCGTGGAGGGCGGGGAGCAGGTGGCGCGGTATTCCTTCCTCGGCAAGGACCCCTTCCTCGTCCTGCGCTCGCGTGACGGCAAGACCATCATCGATCGCTCGGGGGTCACCACCGAGACGGCGGAGCCGTTTGTCCCCGCGCTGCGCCAGCTGATGGCGGAGTTCCGCGCGCCGTACGTGCCGGACCTGCCGCGCTTCACCGGCGGCGCCGTGGGATTCATCGGCTACGACGCCGCCATCCGCTTCGAGCCGGCGCTGGCCGACGCCTGGTCACGCGCCGCGTGGTTCCAGACCGACGGCAAGGAGGATGAAGCCGGGTTCATGCTGTTCGACACCGTGCTCGCGTTCGACCACGTGAAGCACCGCATCCTGATCATCGCCAATGCGCGGGTGTCGGGCGACGAGGACCTCGCCGCGCTCTACCAGTTCGCCTGCGCGAAGATCCAGTTCCTGGAGCGCGAGCTCGAGCGGGGGCTGTCGCAGGCCGCACCCGCGGGACGCACGGCCCCGGAGATCCGGACCAACATCACGCGCGAGGCGTTCGAGACCGGCGTGCGCACGATCAAGGAACGTATCGCCGCCGGCGACATTTACCAGGCGGTGCTGTCGCAGCGCTTCGAGATGGACGTCGCCGCGCAGCCGCTGACCGTCTACCGCGCGCTCCGCCACGTCAACCCGTCGCCCTATATGTATTTCATCAGGATGGCGGAGTTCGCGATCGTGGGCTCCTCGCCCGAAATGCTGCTACGCGTGGAAGGACTCCACGTCGAGACCCATCCGATCGCCGGCACCCGGCCACGGGGCCGCAACGAGGAGGAAGATCTCCGCCTGGCGGACGAGCTGAAGCGCAACGAAAAAGAGCGCGCCGAGCACGTCATGCTGGTGGATCTCGGCCGCAACGATCTCGGCCGCGTCTGCCAATACGGCAGCGTTCGGGTGCCGCAATACATGGGGCTCGAGCGCTACTCCCACGTGATGCACCTGGTCTCGTCAGTGGAAGGGCGGCTGTCCGACAGCCACGACCACCTCGACGCGCTGGTGTCGTGCTTCCCGGCCGGCACCGTGTCGGGCGCGCCTAAGATCCGCGCCATGCAGATTCTCGCCGAGCTCGAGCCCACCCGCCGCGATCTCTATGCCGGCGCCGTCGGCTACATCGACTTCGCCGGCAACCTCGACTTCTGCATCGCCATCCGCACCATCACCATGCGAGACGGGGTGGCGCGGGTCCAGGCCGGCGCCGGGATCGTCGCCGACTCCAACCCGGCCGCCGAGTACGAAGAAACCCGCGACAAGGCGCGCGCGCTGCTGCAGGCCATCGAGATGGCGGAGACCGAGCTGTAATGAAGGTCCTGCTCCTCGACAATTACGACTCGTTCACCTACAACCTCGCGCAGTATCTGGGTGAGCTGGGGCACCCGCCCGTCGTGCACCGCAACGACCAGATCACGGTGGGAGAGATCGAGGCGATGCAGCCGGACCGCATCGTCATCTCGCCTGGACCCGGGCGTCCGGAAGACGCCGGCGTCAGCGTCGAGGTGATTCGCCGCTTCGGACAGCGCACGCCGCTGCTCGGGGTCTGCCTCGGACACCAGGGAATCGGCCACGCCTTTGGCGGCGCGGTAGTGCGCGCGCCGGTGCTGATGCACGGCAAGGTGTCGAGCGTGCAGCATGACGGCACCGGCGTGTTCGCCGGTGTCTCACAGCCCTTCGTCGCCGGCCGTTATCATTCCCTCATCGTCTCCGACCCGCCCCCCGCCGTCCTCGACGTGTGCGCGCGGACGGACGAGGGGATCATCATGGGGCTGCGGCAC
>JBKJRJ010000543.1:0-3270 GCA_046594705.1 Vicinamibacterales bacterium | reverse complement strand
AGAGAGATGCCATGACCCGCGAACTCCTGTGCGAAGCGCCCGGCGCCGCCCTTCTTCACGATCCCGCGTTGAACAAGGGCACCGCGTTCACCGACGACGAGCGCGATCGGCTCGGCTTGCGCGGGCTCCTGCCGCCGCGCGTGCTCAGCATGGAACAACAGCTCGACAAGACGCTGGCGAGCTTCCGCGGCAAGCCGTCCGACATCGAGAAATACATCTACCTGATGTCGCTGCAGGATCGGAACGAGCGCCTGTTCTACCGCCTCGTCATGGACCACCTGGCCGAGACCATGCCGATCATCTACACGCCAACGGTCGGCGAGGCGTGCCAGCGCTACGCCAACTTGTGGCGGCGGCCGCGCGGGCTGTTCATCACCGCCAACGATCGCGGCCGCATGGCGGCGATCCTGCGCAACTGGCCGACACGCGGGGTGCGGATCATCGTGGTCACCGACGGCGAGCGGATCCTCGGCCTCGGCGATCTCGGCGCCAACGGGATGGGCATCCCGGTCGGCAAGCTCTCGCTGTACACGGCGTGCGCGGGCGTCGATCCCGGGTGGTGCCTGCCGATCACGCTCGATGTCGGCACCGACCACGAGCCGTATCTCAGCGACCCGCTGTACATCGGCCTGCAGCAGCGGCGAGTGCGCGGCGACGCCTACGATGCGCTCGTAGACGAGTTCATGGCGGCGGCGCGGGCCGTGTTCCCGGCAGCGATCGTCCAGTTCGAGGATTTCGGCAATACCAACGCGTTCCGCATTCTGAAGACATACCAGGACCGCGCCGCCTGCTTCAACGACGACATCCAGGGCACCGCGGCGGTCACGCTTGCCGCGCTGTGGTCGGCGCTGCGGGTGGCGCCGGCGCCGGCGCTGGGCACGCGCAACCTGCTCTTCCTTGGAGCCGGCGAAGCGGGGACGGGCATCGGCGAGCTGGTGGTGGCGGCCATGGTGCGCGACGGCATCCCGGAGGCCGACGCGCGGAAGCGATGCTGGTTCGTCGACTCGAAGGGGCTGGTCGTCAGGTCGCGCGCCGACCTTCCGGACCACAAGCGGCCGTTCGCGCACGACCATGCCGCGATCCCCGATCTGCTGTCGGCCGTGCGGGCGCTGCGCCCGCTGGCGCTGATCGGCGTGTCGGGCCAGCCCGACACGTTCACCCGCGAGATCATCGAGACGATGAGCGAGAGTAACGAGCGGCCAATCGTCTTCGCGCTGTCGAACCCGACGTCGAAGTCGGAGTGCACCGCCGCGCAGGCCTACGAATGGAGCGGCGGCCGCGCCCTCTTCGCGAGCGGCAGCCCGTTCGCCGCCGTCGAGTTTGGCGGCCGGACGTTCGTCCCGTCGCAGGCGAACAACGCCTACATCTTCCCCGGCGTTGGCCTTGGGGCCATCGCGTGCGGCGCCCGTCGCGTGACCAACGACATGTTCATGACGGCGGCGCGCACCCTGGCCGATACCGTCAGCGACACCGACCTCGCGCGCGGCAGCGTCTTCCCGCCGCTCGATCGCATCCGGGGTATCTCGGCGTCGATCGCCACGGCGGTCGCCGAGGTCGCATACGCGAGCGGCCTCGCGTCGGAACCGAGGCCCGCCGATCTGCGCGGGTCCATCGAACGGCTCATGTACGTGCCGTCGTACTGACCGAGCGTCACCGCGTCCTACCACGTGACGAGCGAGTAGCCCGTACTGCGGCCGCCAGCGGAGTCGCGTCGCAAGACCCCGCGCTGCACGAGCTGCTGGATATCCCGGAGCGCGGAGTCCTGCGAGCTCTTGGTCAGCGCCGCCCACTTCGAGGTCGTCAGCTTGCCCTCGAAGCCCTCGAGCAGTCGAGTGATCACCAGCCGCTGCCGCTCGTTCAGCGCGATTTCCCGGAGCTTCTCCCAGTGACGCGCCTTGGCGATGACGCCTGAGAGCGACAGCTGCGCTCGCCCGATCGCGCGCCTGAGGCACTCGAGGAACCACGCCATCCACCGCGTGATGTCCAGCGTCCCTTGCTGCGTCTGTTCGAGGATGCTGTCGTAGCCGTCGCGCTCCTCGCGGGTCTGCGCCGACATGCTGTAGAACCGCTGCGTGCTGCGCTCCGACCTCGCCAGCGTCATGTCGGCGAGCGCCCTCGCAATCCGGCCGTTGCCGTCATCGAACGGATGAATCGTCACGAACCAGAGGTGCGCCAGTGCCGCCTTCAGCACCGCTTCGATGGTGGCGTCCCCATTGAACCACTCGAGGAAACGTCGCATCTCCTCATTCAGCCGCGCGGCCGCAGGCGCGTCGACGTGCACGCGCTCGCGTCCCACGGGTCCGGACTCCACCGGCATGGGCGCCGTGCGGTCGTCCCGCCACGCACCAACCGTGATGGGGTGGGTCCCGCTACGCCCGGTCGGGAACAGGCACGCGTGCCACGCGAACAGCCGATCCTGCGTCAGCGGCTGCTCGTAGTGCTGCGTCGCGTCGAGCATCATCTCGACCACACCTTCAACGTGACGGTCCGCCGCCTTCAGGCCGCCGATGTCCATCCCCAGTCGTCGCGCGACCGCCGAGCGCACCTGGTCGGCGTCCAGCGTCTCACCTTCAATCTCGCTGGTCTCCAGCACGTCATCCGTCAGGGTGCGGAGCACGGTTTCCTCTTTCGCCCTGACGCCCAGGGCTTCCATCTGGCCGCACAGGCGCCCCTGCCGGTATCGCACGGTAGCCAGCGGGGTTACCAAGTGTTCGTGGCTCCACCTGAACCGCGGCCAGTTCTCGAGCTGATGGAGATATCCGCTCATTCGACGTAGTCCATGCGGTGATTATAGTTCACGCCCCGCTGCCGGAGACAATCGACGCTCATCCTGCGGTGAATATCTGGGGCAGTGGAATACTGCGTAGTAGGGGGCATCAACCTCTGGCAATCTCCAGCCCGGCGCTGAAATTGCACAGCTAGATGACGTGAAAATGCGCAGACAGAGCAAGATCGGCATCGGTATCGTGGTCGGCTTGGTGATCGTCGGGGGCCTGCTGGCCCTGGCGCAGGATCAGACCACTCTGAAGATTGAAAGTGCCCACGGTGCCGAGGATCCGCTCTTCCCGGCCTACGTCGCGGCGCTGCTGGGCGGACACGCGACCGGTGGGAATACCTACACGGTGCTGACCAACGGCGACCAGATCTTCCCCCCGATGCTGGAAGCGGTGACCTCCGCGAAGCGGCGCGTCAGCTTCGAGACCTACATCTTCAACGAAGGTACGGTCGGCCGGCAATTCACCGAGGCGTTCATTGCCGCGGCGAAGCGTG
>JBKJRJ010000516.1:0-3502 GCA_046594705.1 Vicinamibacterales bacterium | reverse complement strand
GCGCTCAAGCAGGTGCGCGACGCGCCCGAACCGCCGCGCGCGCTGGACGCCAGCATCCCGCCGGCACTCGACGCCATCATCCTGCGCTGCCTCGAAAAGGATCCGTCGCGGCGCTTCCAGTCGGTCGCTGAGCTCGACGACGCGCTCGCGTCGCTCGGCGCCGGCGAAGCGCAGACCACCCCGCTGGCGGGGCTGCCGGGGGGGGATCTTCCGCCTGAAGGCGGCAGCCGCGAGGGACCGGCGAGAGGAAGCCTCGCGGCGGCGGTCATCGCTGGAACGCACCACGGGCCGGGAACCCCGGAGGCCGGCGTGGCTGCCGCCCTCCGCCGCAAGATCAGCTACGCCGCCATCGCCGCGCTCCTTGCGCTGGTCATCGCCGGCGCCTACCTTCTGTTCGGGCGCGCGAAGGATCCGATCCCGTTCACCACGTTCACTCTTGCCAATGGCCTGCGGGTGATCCTGAGCGAGGATCACTCCGCCCCGACGGCCGCCGTCGCGGTCGTCTACCACGCGGGCTCACGCGACGATCCACCGGGCCACAGCGGGCTGGCGCATCTGTTCGAGCACATGATGTTCGACGGCTCGCTGAACGTGGGCAAGGCTGAACACCAGGCGCTGATCGGCCAGCAGGGCGGATCGGCGAACGGCCAGACCTTCGCGGATCACACCCTGTTCTGGGAGACGGTTCCTTCCAACCAGCTCGATCTCGCGCTCTTCCTCGAGGCGGACCGCATGCGATCGCTGCGGCTGGACGAGGCGCGCCTGCAGACCGAGCGCGGCACCATCGCGGCCGAGCGCGGTGAGCGTTTCGACAACACGCCGTACGGCCGCGCCATGGACACGCTCTACCGGACCGCGTATGACGTGCCCGGTTACAGGAATTCGACCATCGGCACGGCCGAGGATCTCGACAAGACCACGGTGCAGCAGGTCAACGACTTCTTCCGCGTCTACTACGCGCCCAACAACGCCGTCCTCAGCCTCGTCGGCGACTTCAAGACGAGCGAGGCCCGCACGCGCATCGAACACTACTTCGAACACATCCAGGCGCAGCCCCCCGCCCCGGTGCCGGATCTCACGAGCCCGCCGCAGGCCGCCGCGCGGCGCGCCGCCCTGAGCGATCCGTTCGCGCCGGTGGCCCGCTATTACATCGGCTACAAGACCCCGCCGGGCGCGCCAGAGGAACTTCGGGCGATCCAGGTGCTCACGACGATTCTCGGCGACGGGGCCAACTCGCGCCTGCACCGCACACTCGTCAAGGAGATGGAGTCCGCCTCGATCGTCGGCGCCTCTACGGAGCAGCGGGCCGGGCCGGGGCTGGCCACCTTCGTCGTGGTGCCGAGCGGCACACGCGACGAGGCCGCCATGGTCAAGGCGTTCGACGACATCATCGCCGCGGTCGCCGCGTCGGGCGTGACGGCCGCGGAGATTGAACGGGCGCGCAACCGGATCCGGCTGGCTGACGCCACGACGGAGCAGCAGGCGGCGAACCGCGCGAGCCTGCTCGGGCAGTACGCGATGATCTTCGGTGGCGCCGGCGGCGTCAACCTGCGCCGGGCCAGGCTCGACGCGGTGACCCCAGACGCCGTCAAGCGCGCGGCCGCCGCCTACTTCAGCAAGACGCAACAAACGCTGGTCGCGATCACTCCCGGCGGCACGCGACCGGCCGCCACCGCCCCGTCCGCGGCGGCATCGAACAACATTTCGGCGGTGGAACGCCTCAACCGCGCCCCCTTATCGAAGGAGCTGGTGCGAGTCACGCTGCCCCGCCCGAAGGAAATCACGCTCGACAACGGGTTGACGCTGCTGGTGGCCCAGGATATGCGCGTGCCGCTGGTGTCGGTGCGGTTCGACGTCCGCGGCGCCGGATCGCTGCACGATCCGAAGGCTTTGCCCGGCACCGCCCACGCCGTGGCGGCCATGCTGCGCCAGGGCAGCGGGACTCGAACGAGCCGGGACATCGCGGAACAACTCGACACCTACGGCGCGACCGTGACCGTGTCGGTGGGCGGCGACCGCTCGGTGGCCGTCGCCAACGCGACGGGCCTGAGCACCACCTTCACCCAGTGGTTTCCCATCGTCGCCGACCTGGTGGCCAACGCCGCGATGCCGGCCGACGAGCTGTCGTTCATGAAGCGGCGCCTATCGGCCGACTGGCAGGGCCAGCTATCCTCGGGCGCCACCCAGGCGGCGCTGCTGTTTGAGGAGGCGATTTACGGCGCGGCGGCGCCGCCGCGGATCACCGCCGACGCCTTCCAGGCACTGACCAGCGATCATCTGAAGGCCTGGCACCGCGAACACTACGCGCCGCAGACGACCATCCTGACGGTCGCGGGGGCGATACGCGCCGCCGACGCCGAACAGGCTGTCCGCGCGGCGCTCGGCGGCTGGCCGAAGGGAACCTATACCGAACAGCTGCCGCCATTTCCACCGGCGCCGGCGCGGGGCGCGATCGTCCTGGACCGCCCCGGTTCGGTGCAGACCTCGGTCGTCATCGGCGCGCCCGCGGTCGATCGCGTGCACCCGGACTACCTGCCGCTGGTGGTGGCCAACCGCGTGCTTGGCGGATCCTCCTCGTCCCGCCTGTTCACCCGGCTCCGTGAGGAGCGCGGCCTGACCTACGGCGTCTTCGCGGCGCTGCCGGCCTTCAAGCACGGCGGCGACTGGCGCGTCTATGGCGACGTCAACGCCGGACGCGACGCGGACGCCATCGACGCCTTCCTGGCGGAAGTGCACCGCATCGCGACCGAACCGATCCCGGCCGCCGAGTTCGAGGCGGCCAAGCGCGCCATCGTCGCCGGCTTCGCCGTCACGCTCGAGCAGCTGGCCCAACGCGTCACGTATCTGTCCAGCCGGCGCAGCTACGGCCTCTCCGCCGACTACTGGGAACGGTATCCCGAACGGATCATGGCGGTGTCGCCGGAAGACGCGCAGCGCGCCGCGGCGAAATACTTCGATCCGGCCCGGCTCCAGATCGTAACCGTCGGCAACGCCTCGGTGCTGGCGCCGCTGCTGTCGACACGGGCGCCCGTGACCGTGTACGGTGCGGACGGCAAGCTCAGGTGAGCTCACATTTTCAGCTTTGCACTGAGCGCAGGAGCTGAGCGCTGTTGTGAAGGAGCAGACTGTGCGACGTCCCGGGTTCTGGATCGTCCTCGCGCTGTTCTCGGTGGCGGCGACCGCCGTCGGCGTCCACTATTTCCCCCAGGCCTTCTCCATCGTCGCGCTCGATATCACGATGGATCGCAGGCACGCGCTCGAGGCCGCGCGCGCGGTGGCGGCGCGAAACAGTCTCGGGCCGGCCGGCTACCGGGAGGCGGCCTCTTTCTCCGGCGATGACGAGGCGCAGACGTTCGTCGAGCTGGAAGGCGGCGGCAAGGACGCCTTCACTCGGATGCTGCGCCAACACTTCTACGAGGCGTACGCCTGGCGCGTGCGCCACTTCAAGGACGGCGAGACCAACGAGTCGACGATCCGCTTCACACCGGACGGGCGGCCGTAC
>JBKJRJ010000514.1:0-4514 GCA_046594705.1 Vicinamibacterales bacterium | reverse complement strand
GCGTCTTCCAACGGTTCGAGCCGCCGGGCCGGCGCGCCGCCAGAGTCGCCGGCGTCGCGGCTTCGATCGCGCAGGCCGAGGCCGACCTCGAACAGACGACCCGCGGCGTGATCCTCGATACCGTCAGCGCCTACCTCCGCGTCGTGGAGACGTCGGAACGTGATCGGCTCCTCGCGGCGGCCGAGACCGTGGCGACCGCGCTGCACGCCACGGCCGACCGACGGTTCCGCGCCGGGGACGTGGCGATTCTCGACGTCAATGTGGCGCGTGCGGGGCTGGCTCGCGTGCGAGCCGACCGAGAGATCGGTCGCGCCGCGCGGGTGGCCGCCCTGGGCGAACTGCGGCTCCTGCTCGGCATCGTCGGACCCGTGGAGATCGCCGGCCGGGTGCCGGACGCCCCCCCGACGGATTTGACAGCGCTGTTGCAATCGGCGTCGGAGCGTCCCGAACTCCGCTCGCTCGCGGAAGGCGTCCGCGAAGCGGAATCGAGCATCCGCCTCGGCCAAACCTTCCGCAAGCCCGAGCTTGGAGCGGGGGTGCGGTACGCTCGCGACGAGGGAGGCAATATTCTGTCAGGGCTCTTCACCGTGACCCTGCCGGTCTTCTCCAAAGGTCAGGAACTGCAGGCGGCCGGCTCGGCCCGCCTGGCCCGGCTGCGCGCCGAACTGGACTCCACGCGACAACGCATCGAGATAGAGGTGCGCACCGCCGGTGCAGGACTCGACCGCCGCCGCGAGGTGGTGAGCATCCTCGAGCGTGACGCCCTGCCGGCGGTGGATGAGAACGAATCGCTGTCCGCGCGCAGCTACGAGGCGGGACAGATTGGCCTCACGGAGCTCCTCGTCATCCGCCGCGACAGTCTGGAAACCCGATTTCAACACTTGAATGCACAACTCCAAGCCGCACTGGCGCGCGTCGAGTTGGATGCGGCCGCGGGGGTGCTGCGATGAGACGCCTGTCTGTGTTCCTCGGGGTCACACTCGCATTGAACGCGTGCGGGCGCGCCGCGCCGGATCCGAAGCCGGCCGAGCCCGTTGCCGCGGCACCCGCCGGAGAGGCGCCGCACGCCGCGGACCCCGGCGTGCTGGAGATCGATCCCGGCATGATGCGCGACCTGCGGGTGACCACGATGGTTGTGGAGTCGCGCAAGGGAGGAGAAGAGGTGTCCCTGCTCGGGGAGTTGGCCGTCGACGAGCGGCTCTACGCGGAAGTGGCGGTGCCGATGCCGGCCCGCGCCGCCCAGGTCCTCGCCGCGCCGGGCGACGCCATCAAACGGGGCCAGCCGTTGCTGCTCTTACAGTCGCCGGATCTGGGACGAGCCCGCGCCGAATACCTGTCCGCGCAGGCGCGTTTGCGGCTGAGTGACGGGGCCTTGGCGCGCAAACGGGCCCTGCTCGAGGAGCGGATCGTCCCGCTGCGAGAGGTGCAGGAGGCCGAGGCCGAGCACGAAGGCGCCCGCGCGGCGGTGCGGTCCGCCCAGGCGGCGCTCGCGGCGTTTGGTGTCGGCCCTCCCACCGGCGAGCTGACGTCGCCGGCATCCTCCTTCAGCCTCCGCTCCCCCATCGCCGGCACGGTGATCGCCCGCCAGGTGATGCTGGGCCAGATGCTCGACCCTGCCACGCCCGCATTCAAGATCGGCGACCTGTCGCGCCTCTGGCTCACGGTGCATGCGTTTGAGCGCGACGCGGTGCGGATCAGCAAGGGGGCTCCCGCGCGGCTGGCGTTTGCCGCACTGCCGGGACAGCGCTTCGACGGCATCGTGGCGAACGTCGGGCGGGAGGTCGAACACGAGTCCCGCACCGTGCCTGTGCGGATCGACGTGCGTAATCCCGGCGGCAGTCTGCGGCCGGGGATGTCCGCGACCGCGCAGGTGCCCGTCGGGGCGTCCGACACGGCCATCCTGACTGTGCCGGTGGCAGCCTTGCAGCGGGTCAGAGGCGAGTGGTGCGTCTTCATCCCGAAGACTGCAGCGACATTCGAAATCCGCAAGATAGGACGCGGCCGGGATCTTGGCGGCGAGGTGGAAGTGCTGTCTGGCTTGACGGCCAAGGACACGGTCGTCGTGGAGGGCGCGTTTCTACTGAAGGCGCAGGCGGAGAAGAGTGAAGCCGGTCACGGGGGGCACGGATGATCGGCGGCCTGATTCGCCGCGCGTTCGACGCGCCGCTGCTGACGTTGCTGCTGGTCGCGGTCGGCACCGCCGTGGGCGCGATGGGGTTGCAGGAGCTCAGGCGGGATGTCTTTCCGGACCTTTCGGCACCGGTCTTCAACGTGATCGCACAGAACGCGGCGATGGGCGCGGAGGAGCTCGAGACCGCGATTGCCGTGCCATTGGAGATCGCGCTGGCAGGCCTTCCCGACGTGCGGCGCATACGGTCCACCTCGCAACTCGGCGTCGCCCAGGTGACCATCGAGTTCGATCCCGACGCCGATTACCACCGGGCCCGCCAGTTCGTCGCGGAACGAGTGGCACAGGCGGCCGGCCAATTACCACCCGGTACCGAGCCGCCGCTGATCTCGAGTCTGACCGGGCGCCTCAACGAGATCTTCGAGTTCACCCTGGAGGCGGACGCGGGCACCGCCGACCTGATGACGCTGCGCGACCTGGCGGAGTTCGAGGTCAAGAACCGCCTGCTGGCGGTGCCGGGGGTGGCCGGCGTCGAGCGGCTCGGTGGCTATCTGCGCCAGTTCCAGGTGCAGCTCGATCCCGACCGGATGGCGGCGCGCCGCGTCAGCCTGGACGAAGTGCTGCACGCCGTCGCATTGTCCAACGTGAATGCGGCGGGAGGCATCATCGCGCAGGGCTCGATGGAATGGACGGTGCGGGCGGTGGGCCGCGCACGCGGCATCGACGACCTTCGGAGCACGGTGGTGGTGATCCGCGGGAACGTGCCCGTCCTGGTGGGCGATATCGCCGACGTCCGGGAAGCGCCCGCGGTTCGCCGCGGGATCGCGCATCGACTGAAGGGTGAAGTGGTCAGTGCCCGCGTCATCAAGCAGTTCGGCGCCGACACGGTGCTGGTCTCGACTGGCATCCGCCGCGCCATCGACGAGATCCGGGCCGGTCTTCCGGCCGGCGTGGAGCTGCGAATCGTCTATGACCAGTCGCAGCTGGTGTCCTCGGCGCTCGGCGGCGTCGGCCGGGCCGTGCTGATTGGCGCCGTGTTCGTGGTGCTGGTTATTCTGCTGTTACTCGGGAACGTCCGCGCAGCCCTGATCGTCACGCTGACGATTCCCCTGTCCATCGCCCTGGCAGGACTGCTGTTGAAGCCCTTGAACGTCGGTCTCAACACGATGACGTTGGGCGGCCTGGCGATCGCCGTGGGCCTGCTGGTGGACGCGGCGATCATTCTGGTGGAGAACATGCTCCACCGGCTGACGGACGCAACCACTCGCGCCACAAGGCGTGAGCGCGCGGTCGCCGCCGCCATCGAGGTGGCGAGGCCGATCGCCTTTGCGACATTGATCGTGATCGTGGTGTTCCTGCCGCTCTTCGGGATGAGCGGCATCGAAGGGCGCATGTACCAGCCGCTCGCCGCGGCCGTGATGGCGGCGATGGCGGCCTCCCTGCTCCTGGCATTGACGGCGGTTCCGATTGTCGCCGCCGCTCTTCTGCGGCCTCCCAGCAAGGGTAGCCACGAAGACGTCGCGTTGTTGCGGGTGCTCAAGCGGTGGTACGCCCCGGCGCTGGAACGCTGCCTGGCGCACCCGCGGGTGGTGGCGCTGGCGACGCTCTTGATTGCCGGCCCCGCGATAGGACTCGGTTTCGTGGTGGGCAGCGACTTCATGCCGGCACTGGACGAAGGCGCGTTCCTCCTGCAGACCGTGCTGCCCGCGGAGGCGTCCCTCGAGGAAGTGGACAAGCAGAACCACCGCGTCGAGGACATTCTGCGAGCTATTCCGGAAGTGGAAGACGTCGTGCGCCGCACCGGGCGGGCCGAGCGTACCGAGGATCCGATGCCACACACAGTCTCGGACGTTCTGGTGGTATTGAAACCCGCCCGGGGACGCGAGCTCGCGGCGATCGAGGACGACATGCGCAAACAGCTCGAGGGGGTGCCGGGCGTCGCAGTCCTGTTTACCACTCCACTGGGCATGCGGATCGACGAAGGCCTCGGTGGGTCCCCCGCCGACCTGTCGGTGCGCTTTTTCGGGCCTGACCTCGCCGAACTATCCGCGATTGGCGACCAGGCGCGCGAAGCGATGGAGGGGGTCCGTGGCATCGCCGATCTCCGCGCCGAGGCGCTGACGGGGCTGCCGCAGATTCAGATTACCGTGGACCGCGCAGCGACCGCCCGGGTCGGCCTGGCGCCGGGGGACGTCATCCGCGCCGTGCGAATCGGGCTGGTCGGCGAGGAGCAGTCCGAGATCTGGGTGGGACAGCGTCGCTTCGATCTCGTCGTGCGGCTGCGGGACGATCATCGTGACACCTCGCAGGCGATCCGCACCCTCCTCATCGACGGCCATGACGGCTCGAAGATTCCTCTCGGCCAGCTCGCGGAGATCAAGGAGGT
>JBKJRJ010000161.1:0-3182 GCA_046594705.1 Vicinamibacterales bacterium | reverse complement strand
CCGCGTCGCCGGCCGCTCCAGCCGCGCGGGCCGCGTACATCCGGACCCACCACAAGGGGTGGGTCACGAATGACTCCATCACGAGGGCTGCGCGGTCCGGTGCGCGGGTGGCCAGCGCGACGAACGCATGGACCTCGCGCTGCCACGACGCGCCGGCGGGTGCCCGGGCCTCGGCGATGACCCGTGCGGTGACTGCGTCGTCGCTCCTGCATGCGTCGCCCAGCGCATCGATTGCGGCGAGGGCGACGTGGAAATCGGAATCGTTGAGCAGACCGAGCAAGGGGCGGCAGCCTTGCGTCGCCACGCTGCGCCGCGCATAGACCCGCACCGCTTCGTAGCGGACCTGCCGGTGGCGGTCCTCCAGCATCTCGCGGATCGCGCTTTGCCGCCGTGCCTCGTCGAGCCCGCCGCCCGCGCCGCCGAGCGCGGCCGTGGCGAGCCGCCGCACCTGTTCGTGCGGGTCGCGCAGGGCCGCCAGCTCAGTGCCGGCATCGAGCGCCTGGGCCGCGATCAGCGCCGCGAGCGCGGACTGGCGCGCGGCCCCCTCGTCGTTGGCGCCGGTGTTGGCCACGATGCGGGACAGGCGCGTCACGGTTTCGGGACTGAACGGCGTGACTCGGGCGTTCAGGCGCGCCAGCGACTCCAGGCTGCGCACCGCTCCCAGGTAGGCATCCGCCTTGGTCTTGTCGTTCGCCGACCACGCGAGGATGCGCAGCAGCGTCTCTTCGGCGGTGTGCACCTGCGCCGCGGTGCCCCAGTGGACGCTGCCGATCGGGCCGGGCATCACGCGTCGGAACCGGGGCGTGTCGATGAAAGTGACGCCCTGGAGCCACGTCATCACGGACGCGATGAGCGCGGGATCCCGGGACGGATCGAAACCATTCAGCGACTGGGCAATCGCGGGACCGGCCGCGATTGGACCCGAGACGGAGCGCCGGCCGAAGGCCAGCAGGGCGGGTATGTTGGCCGGATCCTCGAGGCGCCCGATGGCGCGAATCGCGTAGCGCGCCACGGCGGCGTCGCCAGAGGTGACCAGCGGCCAGAGCACGTCGGCGCCGGCCCACGCTTTTTCGGCGTCGAGCACGATCGTCGGTTCGCCCCCCTGCATGGCCGCCGCGTCCTGCGGCGTCGGCACGGCGATGGCGCGCTGGCCGGCCAGCGTCAGGATCACGAGCACGATCAGCGTCATTGGTGACGGGCCGTCGAGCCCGGCCTACCTCCGCCCGGAATACTCCAACATCTGGGCCGTGAGGTCCAGCGGATACGAGATCCGGACGTCGGTCATCTCCCCGCCGCCGTTGCGGACGGCCTCGAGGCGCGGCTGCACGAACCCGGTGTAGGACGGCATGTGGAGACGGTCCACGCGGGCGACGACCTCGTCGCGCAGCGCCGGATCGAAGTGGACCCCGTAGGTCTCGAAGAGCGCCCGTGCGGCCTGGTAGTCTCCCTCCGCCTTGATTCGCTGAACGTCGGCCAGCAGCCGGCCCACGCCCGCCTGGAACGCGGCGACGTCCACCACGACGTAGTAGGTCTTGCCGTCACGGCGGCGCGTCTCGATGGCGCGCGAGTTCGCCATCAGCCAGCCGACGATCATCTGGCGGTTGCGCATGTGGTCTTCTTCGATCTGCGACCCCTCACGGACCCGCCGCAGCTGCACCAGCGCATTGCGCGCGTAGCCCTCGTACTCCGCACGGACGATGTCGGCGTGATCGGCTTGCTCGACGAGCCCCAGTTCGACCAGCTTGGGATCGGGCACGAAATACAGCGCGACGAGATCGGCGCGCGATTCCTCCAGGGCGGAGTAGTGCTCCTTCAGGACGCCCTGCGGATTCCCCTGCAGGTGCTCCGCGATCCGGCCCGAACCATGGCCGATCACCTCGTGCATGTCGGTGGTCAGCTCGCCGGCGACGCTGCTCCACTTCTCGGCACGATCGGCTTCCTCCGGGCTCCAGGCGAACTCGCGCCGGAACTCCGGCAGGGTGGACTTGTCGTACGCCTGGTTGGCGTTCGACAGCGACACCGACTTGCTGCCGTGCAGCTCCCGAATGGTCTGATCGTTGGGCAGATTGATTCCGACCGGGGTGACCGGGCCGGAATCCCCGGCTTCGATCACGACGTCGATGGCGTTCGCGGACACGCCGCGGATCCCCTGCCTCTTGTACTGGGCGTCCCAGGGCATGCGGTCCTCGAACCACTGCGCCGCGGCGGCGAGCTTGCGGATGCCCGCCGTCTTCTCGGGGTTGACGTAGTAGACCAGCGCCTCCCACGCGCCCTTCATGCCGCGCGCGTCCATGTAGACTTCGACGAATCCATTGATGGTGTCCACCGGGGAATCGCGGTCCTGGACCCACGCGATGTCGTAGGCCACGCGATCTGCGGTCTCGCCGGTCTCGTAGAAGCGAATCAACGCTCGCAGCGCCACGGCCATCGGTTCGGTCGCGAACGGGATCGCGGCCTCCAGGTGACGGACGATCTCGCGGATGTAGCGGTCGTACCGCCCGCCGACCCGGTAGACCTCCTCGACGACTCGGCCGTTGTGCTTCGTCAGCCGCGAGTTGAGGGGATAGCGCTCCTCGAAACCCTCGAGGTCGGCCATCGTCACACCCGAATAGAGGTTGTTCGCGCTGGCCTGCAGGATGTCCTTCCCCGCTCCCGGCGTCTTACTGGTGACGATGGCGTCGACGTCAGGATCGAAGAAACAGGGGCCCAGCGCCGCCAGATCGGCGGTGATCGTCGCGCCGTTCGCG
The DNA here is from genome assembly GCA_046594705.1 of Vicinamibacterales bacterium. GTDB lineage: Bacteria > Acidobacteriota > Vicinamibacteria > Vicinamibacterales > 2-12-FULL-66-21 > JAICSD01. The sequence goes on along the minus strand of JBKJRJ010000161.1, from coordinate 435 downwards.
ACGGCGGACCTCACGGCGCTCGCGAGGGCGTCGGGCGAGCACTTGAGGAGGAACTTGCGCGCGGTCAGGTTGTTGTAGGGGCCTGAGTTGATCCAGAAGAGCTTGGTGTAGCGCTGGATTTCCGCCAGGGTATCGCTGGGAATCCCGTCCGCGTGAGTGAGGATCTCCTCGAGCACGTCCCGCATCGCGAGGTTGTGCTCGTAGCGCTGGTCGTAATAGATGTCGCGGCCCGCGAGCGCGGCCTGGGCAAGGTGATAGATCAGGACTTTCTCGCGAAGCGGCAGAGCCTCGAACCCGTCGGCGTAGAGCTGGACGACTGCGGCCTCGTCCACGCGTTCGAGCAGGTAACGGCGGGTGTCGATGTGAGCGGTGGCGGGAGTGCTCATTTTCTCAGGCTCGCGTCGTACATCGCTGCGTACTCGAGGTACTGCCGGA
>JBKJRJ010000300.1:0-7451 GCA_046594705.1 Vicinamibacterales bacterium | reverse complement strand
TTCCCCGCTCACGCACTGCGCGAGGAACGACTTGCCGGTGCCGACCGGACCGCACAGCAGGTAGCCCATCGGCAGCGTGTCGAGCGCGCCGCGCTTCAGCAGCGCCGCATCCTCCCGTAGCCGCGCCTTGGCGGCGTCGTGGCCGACCACGGTGTCGAGCGTCCAGCGCGGTTCGATGAACTCGAGCAATCCGCGGCACTGCCGCTCGAGCAGTCGTTTCTTCAGCGCGCGGAACACCGTCGAGTCCAGCCGCTTGCCGCTTTCGCGCGCCGACTGGACGAGGACATTAAGGTCCGTCAGCGAGATGCCGGCGGTGAGCGCCGCCAGTTCGGTCGCGCCGAAGTCCGAGAACGCCGCGAGCGGCTCCGCGCCGGCGGTCGCCTGGATGAACGCCTCGCGCGCCGTGACATCCGGCAACGGCACCTCGATGGTCGCGACGTGCGGATTGCCGGTGAGCCGATCGCTCATGTCGGCGAGCTTCTCGTCCACCAGCAGGAACGCCATGTTCAGCCGCTTGACATGCGGGCTCATCGCCCAGTTCAACATCGTCACCAGCTGCGACGACGACTGGAGGTTGAGCCGCCCCGGTTCGCCCGAGGGGAAGACGTAGGACGCCTGGTCCATCACGAGCGCCACGCTCAGCCGATCCTCCTCGGGTGCCATGATGTTGTTGCGCACGAAGCGGTCGAGCAGGGCGAAGGTGGCGGCCGGATCCTTGGGCAGAACGCTGAGATCCCCAAGCTTGCGGTTGGCGAGGGTGACCATGTCCTTGAGCCGCTGTTCGTCGCGCCCGGCAAACACCCGCAGCCCGCGGCCAAGGTCGTAGTGGAGCACCAGCGACCACCGCCCGAACAGCTGCTCGGCGAGGAACTCCGACAGGACGCCGTACCGCGGGACGGCGTCCTCGCCGACGCGGAACAGGTCGTAGGTGTTGCCGTGCAGCACGAACGCAGCGGTGGTGCCGGAGAAGTAGAGGTCGGCCAGCTGAGAGGCCCAGGCGGGAAACCACGCCGGCAGGTGTGCCGGGCGGCGCGGCGCCGGGTCAGGCGCCATGGCGAAGCACCTCGCGCAAATCGGTCTCGAGGATCGCCGGCGGCTCCTGCAGCTCGTCCGCCAGACCGGTCAGATGCTGCAGCTCGCTGACGGCCTTCTCGGTCTGCCGCATGCTGTCGGCGGCGGAGTCGACCTGGCTGCTCAGGAAATCGGGGTCCTGCCGGTTGACCGCCATCTCCGCGCGCGCCTGGGTCTTGCCTTCGATGCGATCCAGCTCGAGGCTGACGAACTCGGCGTTCTTCCGGGCACGGCCGAAGTTGTCGAGCCGCAGCTCTCCCATCGCCACGCTGTCCTGCAGCGACTTGATGACGCGCTCGTCACCGCCGGCCTGAGCCGTCACCAGCGACTTACGCACATCGGCCAGGCGCGTCGTCAGCTCGGTCTCGTTCATGGACTGCAGGAAGCGGTCGAGCGCGGCCTTGGAGCTGAGCAGCCGCAGAAACAGCCAGAGCAGCCGATCCAGACCAGGGGTCCGGATTTCTTCGGCGCTGCTGCCGGCGTCGCCGGCGGCGCCGCGGACGCCGGCCGCGATCCCCCGCATCTCGAGGCAGCGGCCGTGCAGCTGCTGGAACCGCTGGCGAGCCTCGCTCGGCAGCCCGCCCAGCATCGTGACGAGCGACACGCTGGACGCCGGCGCGGCGGCCGGCTCTCCCCCACCGGTTCGCGCGGCGTGCGCCTTGGCGTCGATCGCGGCGCGGAACCTCGGGATGGAGATGAGCGCGGCCAGGTAGGTCAGCTCCCCGGCGCCGACCAGCGGCAGCAGCACCGACGACATCGGCGTCAGGGCGGCACCGACCACGCCGCCGGCGAACAGCAGCAGGTTCCAGCGGAAGAAGAACGCCTCCTTCAGGTAGTCGGACATCGCGGCGCCGAACGGCGCCGTCGGCCGGCCCGCCGCCGGAACGTTAGTCATCGCCGGCCCGCGTGGAGGACGCCAGCGAGTCGAACAGATCGCGAATCTCGAAGACTTGCTCGACGAATTCCGGCTGCCGCTGCATTTCCTTCGGTGGGCGGTCCGGCGGCGGCACCGCCATCTCGCGCAGGATCGTGCCAGGCGCCGACGAGAACACGTAGACGCGATCGCCGAGATACACCGCCTCTTCGATGGCGTGCGTCACGAAGAATACCGTCGCCTGCGCCTCGCGCCAGAGCTCCACCAGCAACGCCTGCATGTGCATGCGCGTCGTCGGATCGAGGGCGCCAAAGGGCTCGTCCATCAGGATGATCCGCGGCGAGAGGATCAGCGTGCGGGCGATCGCCACACGCTGGCGCATCCCGCCCGAGAGCTCGCTGGGAAACTTGTGCGCGTCGCGCTTGACGTCGAGGCCGACCTTGCCAATCCACTCGCGCGCCCGCTCGCGCCGCTCGCGCGCCGGCACGCCGCGGCACTCCAGCCCGAACGCCACATTGTCCTCGACGGTGCGGTTGTCGAACGAGGTGTAGTCCTGGAACACCATGCCGCGATCCGAGCCGGGCGGCCCGACCGGCTGCCCACCGACCAGGACCGTACCTTCGGAGGGAGGGTGATGCGGCGGCAACCCGGCAATCAGCCGCAGCACGGTGGATTTGCCGCAACCCGAGGGACCGAGGATGGAGATGAATTCTCCCTTACCCGCCATGTCCGGAACCGAGAAGGTCACGTCCCGGATGATCACGTGACTGCCGAAACGCTTGGTGACGCCCTTGAAGTCGACGACGTTGGGGAGCGCAGCGGCGGGCTGGGACACGCTTACTCCTCGGCCACGCGGTGGGGAAAGAGCCCGCGCTGGAACCAGAACAGCAGCCGATCGATGCCGTAGGCCAGCAGGCCGATGATCAGGAGGATCAGGATGATGTGCTCCGACATGCCGCGGCGCTGGCTGGCCATCAGCAGGTAGCCGAGCCCGTGCTGCGCGTTGATCAGCTCGGCGAGCATGATGTAGCCGAACGCCATGCCGAACAGGTGCCGCAGGCTGCTGTAGATGTCGGGCAGCGCCAGCGGAACCAGTACCTTGCGCACGATCTGGCCCGGTGAGGCGCCCAGCGTCTGCGCCGTTTCGACGTAGCGCTCCGGCACGCCGGTGATGGCGGAGAGCGCGGCGGCGTAGACGAACGGCACGCAGGCGATGAAGATGAACATCAGCTTCTGCGTCTCGTCGATGCCGAACCAGAGAATGGTGAGCGGGATCAGCGCGGCCACCGGCAGGTTGCGTCCGAACAGGGCGAGCGGCGCGCCGGCGGCCTCGATCACGCGCCACGAACCGGCGGCGATCCCGAGTGGCACGCCGACCAGGATGGCGAGGCCGAAGCCTACCAGCACCCGCTTCAAGGTGGCGGCGACGCTCAGCAGGAGCGCGCGCTCGTTGAGCAGGCTCGGGAAGCTGCGCATCACTTCAGCCGGGCTGGGCAGGATGATCGGCGACACCATCCGATCTTCCGAGCCGAGTCCCGAGGTGACCAGCCACCAGCCCGCCACGATCGCGCCCATCGCCGCCAAGCCGATCACCTGGCGCGTGAGGCGCGGCGGCGGCAGGCGCAGCGCCAGCAGTTGAGGGGTCGAGGCGCCCGGCATTACTTGGCGGCCGGTGCCGCTTCCGCCGGGTAGACCTTGATTTCGACCCGCCGGTTCTTCGCGGCATTATCGGGATCCGACCCGTCCGACGGCCGGTCCCAGCCCAGGCCCGCCGTGGCGAACTGGTTCGGCTGCAGCGACGGGAACTTGCGCAACAAGGCTTCCTTCACCGCGTTGGCGCGATTGAGCGACAGCTCCTGCACCAGGCTCTTCGGCACGCTCGCCTTCATCGACGCGTCGGTGTGCCCCTCGATGACAATGCGCGCGGCGCCGAACTGGCCCGCCACCTTGCCGACTTCTTCGACGATGAAGGCGACGTTCGGGTCGTAGGCTTCTTCGCGATCCTTGCCGTCGACCGAGCGCGTCACCTTCTTGTTCAGATCCCACGAGTTGGGGAAGAAGTGGACCACCACCGTCTTGGTCAGGATCTCGTTCGACTCACCCTGGATGCTGCCGGCGCTCGCCGGCGCGAACCGGATGTCGTACTCGTTTTTCTGGCTGGAGTACTTGGCTTCAGACCCCAGTTTCTGGATGACGGAGAAGTCCATCACCTGATCGAACGGCGTCTGCTCGGTGACCGCGTTGATCTTCTTGTAGAGAAAGTAGGCGGTCGTCCAGGTCCGCTCGAAATTGGTCGGGTTGTTCTGGTTGAGGAAGAATTCGCGGTTCTCCGCGTAGTTGGTCGAGTGCGCGTCACCCAGCATGCCGAGCGCGTCGCTCTCGGGAATCGAATAGCCAGCCGCCATCAGCTTGGCGACCTTCTGCTTCGCGTCCTGGACCTTCAGCTCCTGCATCGCGTCGAAAATGCCGCGCGTCAATCCTTCGGTGATGTCCGCGTGGTCCTTGGCGAAGTCGGCGCGCGCGAACCACACGTCGGCGATCAGCTTGTTCGCCGTGCCGGTCGACACCAGGATCTTGTTGCCCTTGACCTTTTCAAGGTTGTAAATATCCGGCGCCCAGCTGACCACCGCGGCCAGGCTCTTGTCGGCGTTGAACGCCGCGGCCGCCTGAAAGGCGTCCTGCGTGAACTTGAACTCCACTTCCGCGGGCTGCACGCCGGCGTTGATCAGAGCGTTCAGGACGAAGTAGTGCGACGGCGAGTTCTGCGCGAGCACGACCGTCTTACCGCGCAGGTCGGACATCGTCTTGATGGTGTCGCGGACGACGATGCCGTCGCCGCCGTTCGACCAGTCGACCTGCTGGAACACGCGCGGCATGACGCGCGAGTCCTTGCGAAGCCCTTCGAGGAAGAGCGGCAGCATGTCGAGCGTCGCCCAGCCGACGTGCAGGTTGCCGGCCGCGTAGGCGTCGCGCATGGCGATCGGATCGTCGATCAGCACGAGCTCGACCTTGAAGTCCTGGCCCCCGGGCGTCTTCCACAGCTTGCCCGGTTTGAAGCCGTTGTTGGCGTAGATGATCGGGCTCCATCCGGCCCACACGTTGATCGCGAAGCGCACGGTGCGGTCCGCCAGCGGCTTGTAGCTCGAGATCCCCTTGACCTCCGGGAGCTTGGTCGCCGCGACGTACTTGTATTCCTTGACCGTGGTGATGCCGGAGGTGTCGGGCGCCTCGGCCCCCCCCTTCATCTTGTTCAGCTCGTCGGCGGTGAACTGCCCGACCTTGCTGCCCGGCCCGATCGCGCCGTAACGCCACAGCGCGAGGCCGACCAGGCCCAGCACCACCACCAGGACCGCAACGTAGAACGCCGGTTTCGGCTGTCCTTCTGCCATTTCTGAATGCTCCTGAACGGGGGTCTAGCTGGTTTGCTTTTCGGTCGCGGGCCCAAGATCCTTGGCGGCCTGTGATACGGGTGTGGTGTCGGGTGACTTGATCCCGAGCTCGACTTCGAAGTCGCTCAGGGCCTGCTCGGCCAGCTGCGACTGCATCCGCTCCTCGGCCTTGATGTCGGCGATGCCCTTCTCGGACAGGTCCGCCGCGACGCGCACCTTGCCGCGGTTCTGGTCGATGCGCTGCTGGATGACCGCCTCGATCTCGCCGAAGTCGGTCGTCAGGTTCACGTCGAAAGTCTCCGACAGCTTGGCAATTTCGGCTTCCGCCGAGCTCATCTTGAGTTCGGCGTCGTACTTCTGGATCTTCTCGCGCAGCTCGATCAGCTTCTCGTTGGCGTGCTGAATTTTCTTCAGGCTGTTGCCGTAGGCCGTCTCGTGCATCTGCAGCTGGTTCTCGTTGGCCGTCATCTCCTCTTTGGCCTTCTGCAGCTCGAGCGCGAACTTCGCCGCCGTCGTCCGATCGCCGGCCCGGAGATACGCCTTGGTCTCGGCCTCGAGCTTCTGCCGGTGCGATCGGTTGGCCTGCACCTGCCGCGTCACCCGCTCGACCAGCCCGCGGTACTGCTCCAGGCCGCCGCGGCCTTCCTTGAGCTGCTCGACCGCGCGATCGTACTCGTAGCGCATCTGCGCCACCGGGTCGGCCTCCCAGAACAGATTGGCGACCTTGTTGATCTGCGCCACGAACGCGGACCAGAACTTGTGAAGAATCACGCGGTTTCCTCCTGCACGTTACACCACACGACCGCCGGGCTACTTCCGGCCGGGTTCCTTCTCGCCCCCCACCGCCTCGGCGAGGATTTTCCCCTGGTAGATACCGTCGAGCGCCTTGCGAAGTTCAACGCCAGTGCCGGCGCCGATGACGTCGCCGCCCGCCTCCTTGAGAAACGCGAACTTCTCCGGGCTGATGTCGAAGGCGACGAAATAGACCTGCACGGCGCCTTCGCTCTTGCGGAAGATCTCGCGCGCCACGTCTTCAGGGTCGCGCCCGCTGGTGTTCTCCCCGTCGGTGACGACCAGCAGGTACTTGCGGAAGACCCCGGCGCCATAGAGATCCGGCCGCGCTTCGCGCATGGCGTCACCAATCGCCGTGCCGCCGCCGGGCTTCGGCAGGTTCGCAAGAGTGGCGCGCAGGGCGGCGCGGTCGTAGGGCTGAATGGGACGCAGCGTGCGCACGCTGCTCGAAAAACTGTAGATGCCGATCTTGATCGGGAAATCGGGGCGCTTCGCCACGAAGGCATCGGTGGCGTCCAGCATCGCCTCAATCGCCTCCTGGGCGACCTCGAACTTCCTGCGGGTGTCTCCGGGGGCGGTTTCCTTCATCGAGCCGGAGGTGTCGACCAGGATCGCCACGGCCGCCCCGAGCCCCTCGTCCACCGCCGCCTGATACGGCGCCGCGTCGTCAGGGACCGGGTCGGGACGGCGGCCATCGTCGCCGCGGCGAATTTCGCACGCGCCGGACGCCAGCAGGGCGAGCATCGCGGCAAGCCCGAGGGTGCGGGCGGCCAGGCGTTTGACAGGTTTGGGCATCGGCATCTACCCGAAGGGTAGGTCCGAGCAGTCTAGCCTCCGGTTGCGGCCGGATCAAGGGAAGGCTTTGGACGTCAAGCTTCAGGGCTTCGGGCTGCGCTCAGGGCACACCCGAAGGCCTGGTTTAACGCCCCCGACGTGTTCGATCGGAACGACGCGCCGGCCGACTTCGATTCGACGAAGCGGAACTGAGGGCGGTACGGGGAACCGTTTCCGTTTGCGGGTCACCCCTTCGGCTCGCCGGAGAGGGAGCGATCGTGGTACTCGGCGATCAGACCGTCCTATCGCGAGATCCCTTCGAGTTGAGATCGGAGCAACGGGACATCGTGCCTCACCGTTTCCGAGACGATCGCGAGGTCAACGCCGAAGTACTGGTGAATGAGGATGTTTCGCATCCCCGCGATGTCAGCCCAGCCGACGCCGGGCAACACGCATTCCGGTTCGGCCACCAGGTGCCGCGCGGCTTCTCCAATCACTTCGAGATTGCGCACGACAGCGTCGATTGTCTTCTGATCAGCCCGGAACTGGTC
>JBKJRJ010000284.1:0-4543 GCA_046594705.1 Vicinamibacterales bacterium | reverse complement strand
CGGCTTGGCCGGAGATGGCTTGGCGGCGGCCCGCTCAGCCGGCTGCTTGGCCTGCACTGAGCGCTGCACCATGGTGAAACGCGTCTGGTCCCCCAGCGCGTGGTAACTCCAGATCTCGGTCACCGACACCTGGTTTTCGATGCACAGCCGGCGCGCCTGGTCGACCGCCGCGGCGGGCACGTAGAGATAGAACGGCACCCGGGCGCGGCCGAAATGGGCCCACTGGGCCATCGCCTCGAGGTGGTTGACCGACTCGCCCGTCTCGACTTCGATCAGGCCTTCCAGCTTCTGGGCCTTGCCGGGGGTCGTGAGGACGAGGTCGGGAAACATGTGCCCTGGACCAATCTTCAGGCCCGAAACCTGCTCGTCCCCGATATTGATGGCGACGTCGTGCTTGCGCTTCAGCTTAGCCTGCAGAAGGCGGATGACACGGTCGTGCTCCAGTTGCTCGCGAACCGGCCGGACCAGAATCGGACTCAAGTAACCTCCGGGAAACCCGGTATCGTAACGCACTTCCCAGACCCATGTATAGGGTTTCCGTCAAGGGCCCTAGCGGCACACCTTGACGTCGAACTCTTTTGGCTTCAGAATGATGCGGTGATTGCCGCGGCCGAGAGCCCCCTCGCCGGATCTACCACCAAAACAATCCTCATCGTGGACGACGACCGGTCGGTCGCCGACACCTTCGCCAGGATGCTCAAGCTCGAGGGTTTCGACGTGGCCACCGCGGTCAATGCCGAAGCCGGTCTCGAGTTGGCCGACACTGTCCGACCGAGCGCCATCATCCTCGACATGCGGATGCCGATCACCAACGGCCTGCAGTTTCTGCGGCATGTCCGGGCGAAACCGCACCTCGTCGACGTGCCCGTCGCCATCGTGACCGGCGACTACTTCCTATCCGACCCCATCCAGCACGAGCTGAAGTCACTCGGCGCGTCGATTCGCTTCAAGCCGCTATGGCTCGAAGACTTAATCGCGCTCGCCAAGACCCTGGTCGCGTAGGTCCGCGTGAACGACCGCTTCCTCCGTGCCTGTCGACGGCAGCCCGTTGACGTCACCCCCGTCTGGTTCATGCGTCAGGCCGGCCGCTACATGCCGGAGTACCTCGCGATTCGAGAACGCTATTCGCTGCTCGAGATCTGCCGCCAGCCGGAACTGGCCGTCGCGGTGACGCTGCAGCCGGTTGACGCGATCGAGGTCGACGCCGCGATCCTGTTCTCCGACCTCCTCGTCCCCTTCACGCCGATGGGCCTCGACTTCGACTTCGTCAAGGGCGAAGGCCCGTCGATCGAGCGGCCGATCCGGCAGGCGGCGGACGTCGATCGCCTGCAGATGTTCGAGCCGCGCGAGGGCCTGGCCCACGTGCTGGAGACGATCCGTCTGCTGCGTCGCGAACTGACCGGCCGCGTCCCGCTGATCGGGTTTGGCGGCGCCCCCTTTACGCTGGCCTCGTACGCGATCGAGGGTGGGCCCTCGACCAATTACGCCAAAGCCAAGGCCTTCATGTACGCCCAGCCGCGGGCGTGGCATCGACTCTGCGACCTCTTCGCGCGTGTGGTCGCCGACTACATGCGCGCCCAGATCGAGGCGGGCGCGCAGGCCATCCAGATCTTCGACTCGTGGGTGGGCCAGCTCTCGCGCGCCGACTATCGCGAGTTCGCGCTGCCGCACACGCGGCGCATCTTCGACGCGCTCGCCGGCTCAGGCGTACCGACGATCCACTTCGGGGTCAACACCGGCGCCATCATCGAGGACATCGCGGAAGCCGGCGGCGACGTCATCGGCGTCGACTGGCGCAGCCCGCTGGACGATGCGTGGGCGCGGCTGGGCGACCGTGCCATCCAGGGCAACCTCGATCCCGTCCGCCTGCTCGGACCGACCGAAGGCCTGCTCGCCGCGGCGGACGATGTGCTGCGGCGGGCCGGGGGACGGCCGGGCCATATCTTCAATCTCGGCCACGGCATTCTTCCCACCACGTCGCTCGCCCAGGTCCAGGAGCTCGCGCGGCACGTGCATGGGTTCAAGGCTTAGGCCTAGGCCTGAGCCTTTAGGCTTTAGGCTTTAGGCTTTGGGCTTTGGGCTTTGGGCTTTAGGCTTTAGGCTTTAGGCTTTAGGTTTTAGGAAGGCCCGTGGTCCCTATCGACGAGCGCTCACCGGCAGACATCCTCATCATCGGCGGCGGTATCACCGGCCTGACTGCCGCCTACGAGGTCGCGCGGCTTGGGCGGCGGCCGCGGCTGCTCGAGGCGTCGGCGCGCAGCGGCGGGCTGATTTTTACTGACCGCGCCGACGGGTTCACGATCGAAGCCGGGCCTGAGTCGGTTCTCATCACCAAACCCTCGGCCATCGCACTGGCGCGAGAGCTCGGGCTCGAGGCCGAGATCCAGACCGTGCGGCCGCCCGGCGGCGCGTTCGTGCTACGCGGCCGGACGCTCTACCCACTGCCGAGACCGTCCATCCTTGGTATCCCTCAGAGCTGGGGCGCGCTCGCGCAGTACTCCCTGCTCTCGCCCGCGGCGCGGGCGCGGCTGGCTCTCGAGCGGCTGGTGCCGCCGCGACGCTCTCGGGAGGACGAGTCCGTCGGCGCGTTTTTTCGGCGCCGTTTCGGCACGGCCACGGTTGACCTGATCGCACAGCCGCTGCTCGGCGGCATTCATGCGGGCGACATCGAGACGCTCTCGATGCAGTCGCTCTTCCCTCGCCTGCTCGATCTCGAGCGGACGCACGGCAGCATCCTGCGCGCGCCGGCCGTACCATCGACCGGCGTCGTCTCGCCGTTCGTCACGCTGCGCGGGGGGATGAGTGCGCTGGTCGGCGCGCTCGATCGCCGGCTCGGCCCCGAGGTGGTCCGGCACGGGGTCCGCGTCGATCGCATCGAGGCGACCGCCGCAGGCTGGCGCGCCGGCGGCGAAGACGCGCGCGTGATGATCCTGGCGATTCCCGCGCACACCGCCGCGTCCCTGCTCGCGCCGATCGACGCCGAGGCGGCGCGGCTGTGCGCGGAGGTCCCCTACGTCTCGACCGCGAGCGTCGCGCTCGCCTGGCCGCGCGCGGCGATTGCCCACCCGCTGGCCGGCACCGGCTTCGTCGTCGCCAGGCGTCACAGCGACGCGCGCATCACCGCGTGCACGTGGGTGTCGTCGAAGTGGGCGCACCGCGCGCCCGAAGGCTCGGCGCTGCTGCGCGTGTTCCTCGGCGGCTCGCACGACCCCGGCGTCACCTCCCTGCCCGACGACGTGCTGGTCGCGGCCGCGCGGACCGACCTGGCGCGGATCCTGGGCATCACCGCCGAGCCCACGCTGGCGCGCGTCTACCGCTGGCCCAACGCCGGCGCGCAGCATCTCGTGGGCCACCTTGGCCGGGTCGAGACCATCGAGCGACGCCTGGCGGTGCACGGCGGGCTGTTCGTCGCCGGCAGCGGCTTCCGTTCGGTCGGGATCCCCGATTGCGTCGCCGACGCGCGGCGCGTGGCTGGTGAAGCCGTGGCATTTGTGGAGCGCGGAGGGAGCTCGACCGAGTAACGGGGACGGGCGACGGAGAGCGCAGGGACGGAGATCGACGGAGCAACAGAGGCGGAGAGACGAAGGTCTCGGAGACAACGGGACAACCCTCACAGCAGAGACACGGGGGCACGGGGCCGAACGGGGCTGTCACGAACAGGGGCTGGGCCCGGGCCGGGGGGCGACGTCGCCTGCGAGCCGCACTGGCATGAGACCGTCCACCGATTCGCGATCCTTTACGATTACGAGGATCGCTCTAGCGCTAGCCGCGGATAGACTGCGCGCTCAACTCGCTCCACACACACAATTTCTGACACTCCCGCCGGGGGCGAGGTCCCCCGCCCTGAGTCCGCCGCGCCGCGCGTCGCGCGGCGGCGCGGTGGGCGCGGCCGGGGCGACGAGCCGCACGCGATCATGGCCGGCTCGTCGCCTCGACCGTGCCCACCGCGCAACGGCCGGCCGAAGGCCGGCCGCGGCGGACCGCAGCAGCAGCCCCGTTCGCCTCCGAGTCTCCGCGCCTCTGTGGTGACGCCTGTCCCGTGAACTCCGCAACCCCCGTCTGCTCCGACTCTGTATCTCCGTCTGCTCCGACTCTGTCTCTCCGTCCGCTCCCCCTCTGTCAGTCCGTCAACCCCCGTCCCCGGGTGTACGATATGGCCATGCTCAGATCCCTGACCGTCTTCGTGCTGGCTGCCGTCGTGGTGTTGGGTGGACCGGTGAGGGCGCAGCGCCCGCCCGCCCCCGACGTAGACAGGATCCTCGCGGACATCCGCGCCAAGGACAAAGGGCAGCTCGCGGTGTCGGAAGAGGACGGCCGGTTCCTGCGGCTGATGATCGCGTCCACCAACCGCAAGCGCGCGCTCGAGATCGGCGGCGCCAGCGGCTACAGCGCGATCTGGATGGCGCAGGGGCTGCGCGCAACCGGCGGCAAGCTGGTCTCCATCGAGTACGACCCGGTTCGCGCCAGAGAGCTGGCGGAGAACATCCGCAAGGCGGGATTCAGCGACGTCGTCCAGGTGGTGTCGGGTGACGCCTTCGCCGAA
>JBKJRJ010000124.1:0-14879 GCA_046594705.1 Vicinamibacterales bacterium | reverse complement strand
AAAGACCACGCCCATGCCGCCGGCTCCGAGTTTGTCAAGGATGCGGTAGTGCCCTGCCGTCTCCACGCGGGCCGATGGTATCGCGTTTCAGCGCCGGTTAGCGAACGATGCGCAGGTTGGCCGGGGGACGGGGCGGGCTGCCGCGCCAGCCTAGTTGCACGACCTCGAAGTCGTCGGCGGTCAGGCTGTGGAACGCCGGGTTGAGGACGTCGTTGTTCCACCGCGCGTCCATGGTCCCGCTGATGTACATGTCGGACCCGTTGTCGGCCACGATCAGCCCATAGCGCTGCAGCGCGCGGAAAACCCGCTGCATCTCGGGCGTGTACCCGGCGAGGTTCTTCGCTGCCTTGAGCCGGAGGCGGGCGCCCATCGGCAGCGCGCCGCTGGTGGAACCGGCGCGGTGCGACGCCGGCCAGACATACCCGTTGGTGGACCGCACCGTCACCCGCAAGGCGTGGGTCATCTCGGCGGTCCCGTAGGCCTCGTCGTAGCGCACCAGCCCCGGAAAGATGGCCAGGCCCGCCGCGTCGGCCGACGTCCAGGTCTCGGGGCGGCGATCGTTGCGAGTGAGGTCGAACACGGCGCCGCAATTGGCTTCCCACCGGCCCGCCGCGGCGTTCCAATAGGTCGCGCCGGTTTCGTAGAGCAGCGCGTTGTCGCGATCGATGATCAGCAGGTGCCGATCGCCGTCAAGACCGCCGCCCGGCACCGCGCCTTCGATGTAGTTCGGCTGTGTCCTCGCCTCGACCGGGAGAGGATAGCCCGGGGCGCGCCCCGGCGCCCCTTCGTCGCTCTCGTCGCCGTACGCCGTCCACAGCGGCCGGACGAGCGGCTGATCCCCCGACACGACGACGTAGGGGATGCCGTACGGGGACGGCCCGAAGTCGGGATGGACGCGACGCGTCGCGGTGGGGTTGGAACCGGTACGCCCGCTGATGAAGTTGATGTACGCGGCGGAATCCGCCGCGACGGGGGCGCGGCTGATGTCGAGATTCCACCAGTTCGAGCGCGGAAAGACCGCCTGCCCGCCGAGCGGCCCGATGAGGGCCGGCGGGGCCGCCGCCGACACCAGCGCGGCCGTCGCGGCCGCAAGAGCGGTGGCAAGCCAGGGAGTCCGTACCGACACTTCCTTCGGCCTATCAGCTTCCGTGCCGCCGCTAACCCGCTGATAACACTCGACCAGGCCCCCGCGGCCATCGACCGGTTTGGCGATGCACCCACGAAGCTGTGATCGCGAAGCGAGGCCGTCGCGGCAGGGTCGGTCGATGTGATGATGGCAGGCTAAAGTTACGGCTGCGCCGGGCCGACACAGTGGCCGGCCTTCATGCCAGCGAAGGACTTCAGGTATCACCTGCTCTCCATCGGCGTGAATCGCGACGCGAATGGCGCGACGGTGCGCTCCGCGGAGCGCGATGCCTTCGGCATGTCGTGGACGTTCGCGCAGCTTGGCTACTGGCGGGCCGATCGCAACCGCTGCCTCACGGGCGCGCAGGCGACTCCCGCGGCCATCGACGCCCACCTCTCCGCCTGCGCGGAAATCGCCGACCTCGACCTGCTGCTCCTGTTCTGGAGCGGCCACTTGTTCACCATCGATCCCATCGTCGAGGCGCTGGCGCGCGCCGGGGAGACGCGGCTGCGCGTGCTGGTGGTGGACACCTGTCACGCCGACGACCGGATGCGCCGGCTCGAGGACGCGCTCGCCGCGCTGCCCGACGATCGTCGTCCCGTAGTGCTCGCCTCGTGCGCGCCGGACGGGCGCACCCGGGAGAACAGCGTGCACGGCTTCTTCACCGGCGCGCTGCTGCGGCAGCTTCGCCGTCCGCGGCGGCCGGGGGCGAAAACGCTCGACCTGCTCGACGCGTTCAATCGCGCCACGGACGAGTCGGTCGGCCACATCGGCCGCGAACCGCTGTTTTCGACCAATGGCGCCGGGCGACTCCGGATCCCCATCCTTACGCAGACACCTCTACCGTTCGATCACGACTGAGCGGGGTACGGGCACATCCCTTGCTGTTCCCCGGCCGGAGGACGTATGACATCTACACAATTCTGGATGGCCGCGGGGCTCTGTGTCGGGCTCGCCTCGAGCGCGGCGGCGCAGGAACGCGGCAACAACAACATGCGGTTCAAGGATCTGGACAGCAACGGCGACGGCGTGATCTCGCGGCAGGAGTGGCGCGGCAACGACCGATCGTTCCGCAATCACGACTGGAACGGCGACGGCCGGCTGTCGGGCGACGAGGTGCGTCCAGGAGCGCAGCGCGCCGCGCGCTGGGACGACCGCGATATCGAGGCTTCGATCGAGCGCGAGGACGACTGGACGCCGGCGCGCTTCCGCACCCTCGATCACGACAATGACGGACGGCTCTCGCGCGGCGAGTGGCACGCCGCCGCGGAGCTCTTCACGCGGGTCGATCGGAACCGCGACAACTTCCTGAGCGTCGCCGAGTTCACGGCGGAAGCCGACGACGATCGCGAAGATCAGTTCGTCGATCTGGACGACAACCGCGACGGGCGCGTGACCCGCGCCGAATGGCACGGCAGCCCCGCCGTGTTCGACGCGCTCGACGCCAATCGCGACGGCGTGCTGACGCGGGCCGAAGCGGTCGGCACCGAAGGCGCCGGACGCGACGAGTTCACGAGCATGGACGTCAACAACGACCGGGTCGTGTCGCGCGCGGAATGGCACTGGAACACCGCGGCGTTCGACCGGCTCGACGCCAACCGCGACGGCGGTCTGTCGCGCCAGGAGTTCGACAACTCTCCCGCCACCGTGCTGCCCGGGCAGTCGGAGGCCTATCGCGCCGGCTACCAGCGCGGCCAGCAGGAAGGCGTCCAGGCCGGCAAGGAAGACAAGCCGCGCGGCTGGGACCTCGAGGGCCAGCGCGAGCTGGAAACCGCCGATTCCGGTTACCAGGGGAACATGGGCAACCGCGAAGACTACCAGGCCGGCTACCGCATCGGCTTCCGCCGCGGCTACCGCGAAGGATTTGGCCCGCGATGACGACGGGGGATGAGGATTCGGGATCGGGGATACGCGATCGGGGTAGAATCCCCGCGTGCGTTTGAAGCGATACCTGGCCACTGCGGCCTTGATGGTCGGGACCGCCCCGATTCTTCTTTCCCAGAACACGCCGTCGGACCGGGCCGGCGGGATTGCCCAGATCCTGACCGCGGACGATGTGTCGGCGGTGCTGACGATTGCGGCAACCGCGCTCGGCAACGAAACGCTGTCGGCCGCCGTGGTGGACCGCACCGGAAACATCCTGGGCGTCTACACGCGGATGGGGGCCGACGAACGTTCGCCCGACATCGCGGTGTCGCTGGCCCGCACCGGCGCCATGTTCGCCAACGACCAGGGGCCGCTGTCCTCGCGGACCGTGCGCTTCATCAGCGGCATCCACTTTCCTCCCGGCGTCCCCAACACCGGCACCGCGGCGCTGTACGGCGTCGAGAACATCAACCGCGGCTGCCGCGTCGACCAGCAGGGAGACGCGGTCTTCAACCAGGCGTATCCGCGGCCCAAGTCGATCGCGGGCGTCTTCGGCCAGGGCGCCGGAACGACCCCGCTGCCCTGCGAGCCGTCCGACACGCGCGGCTGCGCGCGCGGCGGCCCGATGCTCGACGACGAGGGCCATGTCCTGCCGTCGGTCGGCATCACGACCGGCAAGGCTGACGTCTTCGACACCGGGCAGGACAGCCTGACGAACGTCCCGGTGAACCCCGGGGGCATTCCGATCTATCGCGGCGGCAAGGTCGTCGGCGGCGTGGGCGTCGCCGGCGTGCGGCCGGAATTCGCGGAGTACGCCGCGACCGCCGCGGCGGCCGGCGCGGGACGCGGGCTCGACTTCGCCGAACCGCTCGGCACTCCCGGCGCGGTCTTCATCGACGGCCTGCGGCTGCCCTTCTTCGGCACCTGCACCACCATCACCTGCATCCGCAAGACGCTGCGCGGGCGTCCCGCGGGGTCGGCGCCGGGTCTCGTCTCGAACGGCATGTTCCTCGTGCAGCCGCGCGACGGCGTGCAGGCGCCCGAACACTACGTCCTCGGCCCGCGCGGCAGCGCGCTGCCGGGCGGGCTCTCGGTCGACGAGGTCCGCCGCATCATCGAACAGTCCGTCGCCGTCGCGTTCCGCACCCGCGCCATGATCCGGCTGCCCATCAACCAGCCGACGCGCATGACCATGAGCATCGCCGACGAGAGCGGCGCCATCCTGGCCCTCTACCGCATGCCCGACGGCACCGTCTTCTCGTCCGACGTGGCGATGACCAAGGCGCGCAACGCCTACTACTTCAGCACCCGCGAGGGCTACGAGGTGCTGCGCGACGTCGCGCGCAGCGCCCCGGAAGACACGGACCGCTATACCTGGTCGCCGGAGCCGCCGGCAGGCAAGGGCTGGGCGATGACCGCGCGCACCATCAGCTTCGCCGGGCAGCCGCTCTTCCCGCCGGGGATCGACCTTGACGAGCAGCTCGAGAAGAATGGCGCCGAGAAGCAGCACGGTCCGTGGTTCGACCTCTACGTCTACGATTCGAAGAACGTCTGCACCGAAGGTCCGGGCCCCTCGCGCGGCGGCAATCGCAACTTCCTCAACCAGAGCGGCATCGTCTGGTTTCCCGGCAGCACGCCGCTCTACCGCGGCGACCGCGTCATCGGCGGCCTCGGCGTCAGCGGCGACGGCGTCGAGCAGGACGACTACGTGGCGCTGCTCGGCAGCGAAGGCTTCCATCCGCCGGACTCGCTGCGCGTCGACAACAGCGTCATGACCGACAGCCAGGGGCGCGCGGTTCGCCTGCCGTATCTCAAGCTGCCGCGCAATCCGGAGATTCAGAAATAGTGCGAAAGGTGCTCGGCGTGTTGAGACAGCAGGTGCGTCCGGTCGTGATGGTGGTGGCGGTGCTGTGCACACCAGGAGCGGTGGCGGCGCAGGAGCCACCCAGAGGATACCTGCAGGGGCTCGCCGGTATGGCGCGGACGGTGGAGGCCGACACAGTCTACGCCGGGCTCGGCGCCTGGCGGGTCGGCGACCGGCTCGATGTCTTCGGCGAGGTCGGGCGCATGCGGAACGTGCTCGGGCCCGACTTGCGCGATCGCCTGGACGCGCTGGAGGTGGATCTCCTCGCCAGGACCCGGGCGCAATTCGGCACCAGCTTCCCGATCGAGTTCGAGGCGCTGGTCCCCACCTGGTACGGCTTCGGCGGCCTGCGCGCGCGCGGCCCGTCGGCAGGCCGTGTCTCGACGTATCTCGAAGGCGGGGCCGGCACCGCCCGCCTCGATCCGCAGGTCCACCTGACCGTGAACGGCGCGAACCTCGACAGCGAGGCCGCCGCGCTCACCGGCCTGGGTGACGGACGCCAGCAGCTCGAATTCCTCTCGGGCGGCGGCGCCGGCGTGGCGTTCCAGTTGTGGAAGCGCATTCGCGTCGAAGGCGGCTACCGCTACATGCGGCTGTTCGGCGAGGACAAGACCAACATCAACCGCGTCCACGTCGGCGCCGGGTGGACATTCTAGACCTCACTCGTGCGCTGCCACGGCGTACTTCAGAAGACCACGAAGACCACGAAGTTCACCAAGCACTGAGATCACAAGAAAAGAGCGCGGTGGCTTTCGTGATCTTTGTGGTTGATTCGTAGCCGCGTTAATTCTTGAGCGCGGCTAGAACCTTCCGCGCCTCGTCATTCCTGTCGAACTTCGGGTTGATCGCCAGGGCGCGCGTCAAGGCGGCCCGCGCGGCATCGCGGCGGCCGGCGGCCTTTTCGATCATCCCCGCGCGAAACCACATCGGCGCATCTTCCTTGCCGGACGCCGTCGCCTTGGCGTTGGCGTCGCGCGCCCCCGCGACGTCCCCCTGGCCGAGTAACGCCCAGGCCAGCGTCGACCAGGCGGCGGCATCCTGGCGCAGCTCGAGATCCTTCCGCGCCCAGCTCACCGCCTCCGCGGGCTTGTTCTCGACGTCGGTGTAGAACATCGCCAGGTGGCGGTAGTAGCCGGGATCGCCGGCCGCGACGGCGGCCAGGTAGCCCTCGCGCGCGCGCGTCTGCCAGCGCCTCGCCTCGGCCGCGCGTCCGGCGGCGTCGTGGATGCGGGCCACCGCTTCGAAGAAATCGGGATGCCCGGACCGCGCGATCGCGCGGTCGTAGAGCTCGAGCGCTTCAGCGTCGCGGCGCTGATACGCGCGCAGCTCGGCGAGGTGCTCGAGCGCGACATAGCTGTCGGGCGTGAGCGCGAGGGCGGCCTGGTATTCCGGTTCCGCGGCATCCCACGTGCCGAGTTCGAAGAGCGTGGCCCCGATGATGACGTGGCACCACGACAGGGACTCGGCGGGCAGCTGGCTCGCTTTCCCCTCCGCGAGGGCCGTGCGCAGCAGGGCGATGGCGTCAACCGACCTGCCGCGCGCATGCAGCAGGTTCGCCAGTCGCGTATCGGTTGCGAATCCCGGCGCCCGTTTCGCGACTTCCTGGTACGCCGCCGCAGCCTCGGCCAGCTTGCCCATCCCGAGGTAGGCATCGCCGACAATGGCATACGCGTCCGGGTCGTCGGGGTGCCCGACCGACACCTGTCGCGCCAGCTCGATCGCCTCCGCGAAGCGATGCCGCGCCGCCCGGGCGTTGGCGAGTCCGAGCAGGGCGGTGGGATGGCCGGGCGACCGCTTGAGGGCCTCGGTCAGGGCGGCCTCCGCTTCGCCGTACCAGCGGAAGTCTCCCGTGCGGCGCGCTTCCGTCAGGCAGGCGTAACCGAGTTTGGTCGCGCTGATGTGATCGTCAGGATCGCGCGCCACGCGGGACGACCAGAAAGCGACCTCGGGTGCGTCGCTGACCGGCGGCGCCGGCGTTTGCGCGGTCAGCGCCAGGGCCAGCACAAGGGAGGCAAACATCGCGGTCACGATTGCATCTAGTGCGGCGGAGGAATCCCGGCCTTGTCGCGCGGCGGCACCGCCTGGGTCGCGCCGTGCGCGGGCGCCAGAAACGGGAAGTCGGACAGAAACGGCACGTCGTTCGCGTTCACGGCATCTCCGGCGACGCCCCCTTTGCTCGCGGCCTGCAACACCCCGTCAATCACGTCGTCTTGCGGCCGGCGGCCGTTGAGGAACCCGCTGGCGCGCGCGAGATCGAGCGTCAGCACGTCCGGGAAGAGGACCGCGTCGACCAGGGTCTGGGAGTACGTCCGGTCGGCGTTGATCGCGAAGAGCTTATCGATGGCTTCGCTGCGGAACAGCGAATCCTGCGACGGCACCGAGCGGTTGAACGCATCTTTCAGCTTGGGACCGATCAGCACCGTATTGAGCGCCGGGAAGGCGGTGCGATCGACCTGGGTAAAGGGGCCGGCTTCCGTGTCCGCGAGATAGACGCTGCCCGAACGGGTGAGGTTCTTCGGGCGGCTGGTGGTCGCCCACACGCGAATGACGTCGCCCGCGCGGCCCCGCAGGGCGGACGCCGGCACTTCCAGCATGATGGCGCTGCAGTTGAGCCCGGCGACGAAGTCGATGCCTGGCGCTCGCGTCAGCGGCCCGCCCGGCTGCGCGCCGATCAGCCGCAACACCCAGATCAGGTCGACGAAGAAGGGATCGTCGCGCAGTCCGGCGAAGGCCTTGACCACCGCGCCGGTGCCGCTGCCGACCGTGCCATTCGCCGTCCCACTGATCACGGGGGCGGAGGCCAGCAGCAGGCTGCTCGCCACGCCAGCCGTCCGCGGCTTGGCCGGACCCCGGATCGAGAAGGTCTGCGGCCCGGGAACGGTTGAGGAAAAGGTGGCCTGGATCACGAGATCCTCGACGTTGTCACCGTCGTTGTCGATCTTGAACTCGTAGAGCACATTCGGGCCGAAGGCCACCTGGATGGCGCCGCCCACCATGAATGGATTGACCGTGGCCCCGAGCACCACGTTGCCGGTGTTGGGATTGACGAAGGCAAACATGTCCAGCAGATCGGCACGCGGATCCTCACTGATACCCGGCGCATCGCGATGATCGGCCGTCCGCGCGGGCACCACCGGCAATGCCAGCGCCGCGAGGGTAACGAGGACAAGGAGCCGGTATGCTTTTGTCATAAACCGCTGTGCACTCTGAACTCCGAGGGGTGAATCCCTAGATGTCGATGGTGGCTTCTTCGCTGGCCGTGTCGGTGGCGGCGAACACTTTCCGGGCGTCGTCGCGGATCTGCGCGAGGGCCATGTCGGATCGGCCCGGTTTGTGGTGGAACAGGTAGAGCCGGCCGATGCCGTTCGCCGAGGCGAACTCGGCGCACTGGCGCCAGTCGCTGTGACCCCAGCCACGGTGCTGCGGCAGTTCCTCCGGGGTGAAATGGGAGTCGAGGACGATCGCGGCGGCGCCCTTGGCGAACTCCGCCAGCGGCTCGTCGTATTCGGGGTCGCCGAATTCGTGATCCGTGGCGTAGACGAAATCGCCGGTGGCTCCCTTGACGCGGTAGGCGAGGCACCCGCCGGGATGATTGAGGTCGAGCGCCGACAGCTCGAAACCGGGCACGCTGACCTTGCCGGGCTCGACCATCTGCACCTGCGGCTTGTTCGGCAGGTGCTGGTAGGGGACCGGGAAGAACGGCGACTTGAACATGGTGTCGAGCCATGACGGATCGTGCGACTCGAGTGTCGGCGTGTGGATGGTGAGGTCCCATCCCGGCTGGTAGAGGGTCGCGAAGAACGGCAGCCCGAGCAGGTGATCCCAGTGATAGTGGGTCAGCACCAGCGACACCGGCCGCCCCTCTTTCGACCCGGTCATCGCCGAGGGGCTCACACCGACGATGCCCGAACCGGCGTCGAGGATGAGCACCCCGCCGGTCCGCTCGTCGAAGATCTCGATGCAGGGAGTGTTGCACCCGTGGACGATGCCCTCGGGCACCGACCATGGCACCGATCCCCGGACGCCGCGCAGGCGGATTCGCATCCGCTCAGCCCTGCCCTGCCGCGCGTTCGTTCGCCGCCTTGACGCGCCGGGCGAGCTGCCGCAGGAGTTCTTCGGTGCGATGCGGATCTTCGGCGAGCACGTGCCCGAGGTCGTGCTTGGTCACCCGCCGGAGCTGGGCATCGGTGGCCGCAACGACCGTGGCGGAGCGCCCCTCCTCCAGGAGGAGGCCCATTTCGCCGACCCACTCGCCAGGGCCGAGCCGCGCCAGCGCGGGCGCGTCGGAGGCCGCCCCACGGCGGACGTCCAGATGGCCGCGTTCGACGACGTAGGCTTCGGTGCTCGGCTCCCCTTCCGTCATGACGGTCTCCCCCGCCTTCACGAGGCGGTAGTCGCAGCTGTCGAAGGGGCACGGATATTTTTCGGTGTGATAGAGCTTGGCGCACACCGTTTTCTTGCCCCACTGGCCGGTGAAGGCGGCGACGGCCAGGAGGGCGCCGGCAATCGGGCCCACGAAATACAGCCACAACGCGGTGTAATTCTGGGCCAGGATCGCCGGGCCGAGGGTCCGGGCGGGGTTCAGGCTGGTGCCTGTCACCGGGGCCTCGACCATCACCAGGAACGCGACCAGGCTGCCGGCGATGATGCCGGTTTTGGGCGCGATCTTCGGCTTGTTGACGCAGACAAAAATCAGGAACACGAGCAGGAAGGTGATGAACGTCTCGGCCGCGAAGGCCCCGGCCTGCGAATAGCCGTCGCCCGGGACCGTGGCGGCATACTGGACCCCCGCGGTGAGGGGCCCCCAGGCGAGACCGGCCGCCCAGGCCCCCAGGAAGGCCCCCAGAAACTGCATCACCACGTAGATCACCGCGTCCCGGGTGGGCACCTTTCCGAGCCGCCAGAAGGCCAGGGTGACCGCCGGATTGATGTGACCTCCACTTATTTGCCCAAGGGGCGAATAAACCACGGCGGTGGCCCCTCCTGCGAACATAATGCCCGTCAGCAATCGCCTGAGGGCGCCATTAGGCACCACGGGCACCGGGGAGCCGGCGCCCCACATGAAGGCCACGGCACTCACGCCGATGAACAACATGATGGCGGTCCCGGCGAACTCAGAAAAATAAGCAAGAAGATTGCGGCGCATCGTCTGCACGCGGATAATACCCCACGCACATGCCATCCAAAACCCGACTGACCGCAGAACACGAGCGACTGGCCGACACCACCCCCGCGATTGTGCCCCAGTGGCGCCGCTGGGGCTGCTACGTGACCGAACGGGCCTGGGGCACAGTCCGGGAGGATTACAGCCCCGGCGGGGATGCCTGGAGCTATCTGCCCCACGAACACGCCCGGAGCAAGGCCTACCGGTGGGGCGAGGATGGCATTGCCGGATTGTGCGACCGCTACCAGCTGCTCACGTTCGCGGTGGCGTTGTGGAACGGGAAGGACCCGATCCTCAAGGAGCGGATGTACGGGCTGACGTCCGCCGAGGGCAACCGCGGCGAGGACGTCAAGGATTACTACTTCTATACGGACGGCCTGCCGTCGGGCGCGTATATGAAGATTCTCTATAAGTACCCGCACGCGGAATACCCCTACGCCCGGCTGCTGGATGAAAACCGCAGGCGCGGCGGCGGCGGCATGGAGTTCGAGCTGCTCGACAGCGGCGTGTTCGACGAGGACCGCTACTTCGACGTCGTCGTCGAGTACGCCAAGGCGGGGCCCGACGACATCTGCGTCCGCATCGAGGCGTTCAACCGTGGCCCGCAGGCTGCCGAGCTGCACGTGCTGCCGCACCTCTGGTTCCGGAACACGTGGGCCTGGGGCGCCGAGCGCCGGCAGGAGCCGGTCATCACCGGCGGTCCGTCAGGCCAGGGGTTTCAGTCGCTCACGGCCGACGACTCGAACGCCGACTCGCTGCCGAACCTGATGTTCGAGTACAAGCTCGGCCCGCGGCACCTCTACGCGGCCGCCAGCGGCCAGGCGCTCTTCACCAACAACGAGACCAACTCCGAAAAGCTGTACGGGTCTCCGAGCGTCAGCCCCTATGTGAAGGACGCCTTCCACCGCTACGTGGTGAACGGCGAGCAGGGGGCGGTCAATCCTGCCGCGCACGGCACCAAGGCGGCGATCCACTTCACGGCCAGCGTGCCGGCGAAGGGCTCGACGGTGTGGCACCTGCGGCTGACGCCCGAGACGATGAAAGATCCGCTCGGCACGGTGGAGTCGATGGTGGTCCAGCGCCGCAAGGACGCCGACGAGTTCTACGAGTCGATCCATCCGCCCAAGGCGACCAAGGACGAGAAGCTGGTGCAGCGCCAGGCGCTCGCCGGGATGCTCTGGACCAAGCAGATCTACCTGTTCGACGTCGATCGCTGGCTGCAGGGGGACAACCCCGACATGCCGCCGCCGGCGTCGCGCCACCGCATCCGGAACACGCACTGGAAGCATCTCAACTCGATGCGCATCCTGTCGATGCCGGACAAGTGGGAGTATCCCTGGTTCGCCGCGTGGGACCTGGCGTTCCACTGCGTGGCGATCGCGCTGGTCGATCCGTTTTTCGCGAAGGAAAACCTGTGGGTGCTGCTGTTCGAGCAGTTCCAGCATCCCAACGGGCAGATCCCGGCTTACGAGTGGGAGTTCTCGGACCTCAACCCGCCGGTGCACGCGTGGGCGTGCTGGCGCGTCTACAACGTCGAGAAGGAGCGCACCGGCAAGGCCGATACGGAGTTCCTGGAGAAGTGCTTCCAGAAGCTGCTGATCAACTTCGCGTGGTGGGTCAACAAGGTCGACAGCCAGGGCATGAACGTGTTCGAGGGGGGCTTCCTCGGGCTCGACAACATCACGGTGGTGGACCGCAGCGAGAAGCTGCCCGACGGCGCGATTCTCGAGCAGTCCGACGCGACCGGCTGGATGGGCTTCTTCTGCCTGCACATGATGCGGATCGCGATCGAGCTCGCCAAGACCAACAAGGTCTACGAGTCGATGGCGACGAAGTTCTTCGAGCACTTCATCTACATCGGCGGCGCGATGAAGCGGATGGGCGGACGCGGCTACCAGCTGTGGGACGAGGAAGACGGCTTCTTCTACGACGTGCTGCGCTACCCCAACGGCGAGTTCGTCAAGTTCCGCGTGCGGTCGCTGGTCGGGCTGATCCCGCTCTACGCGATCGACGTGCTGAACGAGGCGGACCTCGAGTCGATGCCGATGTTCGTCAACGACGTCCACTGGTTCATCAAGAACCGGCCCGACCTGGTCGGCCAGGCGTGCTTCACCGAGACCCGTGACGGCGAGCGCCGCGACATCCTGTCGATCGTCGATCGCCACCAGCTCGAGAAGCTGCTGATCCGCGTGTGGGACGAGAACGAGTTCCTCTCGCCGGGCGGCCTGCGCAGCCTCTCGAAGTACCACCACGAGCATCCCTTCAGCTTCGGCGCCGGCACCGTGCGCTACGAGCCGGCGGAAGCGGACGTCAAGATCAAGGGGGGCAACTCGAACTGGCGCGGCCCGATCTGGTTCCCCACCTCGTACCTGCTGATCGAGTCGTTTGCCAAGTTCAGCAAGGCGTTTGGACCGGAGTTCAAGGTGACCGCCCCGGCGACCAACGGCAAGGCGATAACGCCCGAGGAGATGGCGCGCGACGTCGCCAACCGCATGATTGGCATGTTCACCCGCGACAAGGCGGGCCGGCGCCGGATCTACGGCGGCACCGAGAAGTTCCAGCAGGATCCGCACTGGCGCGACCTGCTGCTCTTCAACGAATACTTCCACGGCGACAACGGCGCCGGCCTCGGCGCCAACCACCAGACCGGGTGGACCGGCCTGGTGGCCAACTTGATCGACGAATGGCGGCGATAGCGTGAAGATCGCGGCGGGGCTACTGTTGGTGGCGGCACTTCACGAGCCGACGGCCGGCGCAGCGATCACCAGGACCACGAAGATCACCACGTTGTTGTGGTCTTCGTGTGCCTGGTGGCCTTCGTGCGACGCGGTGGGCGCGGCACCCGCCGGGGCTCCGGCGGGCAGGCGCGTGTCCTCGAGCGCGGGCGAAGGCGGACAGATTCCCCAGCAGCGTCCCACTCGCGCCTCGATCCAGGGGCTGATCACGGACGAGCGGGGTCGTGGCCTGCCGGCCGTCGAGGTCGTCCTCACGCAGGGCACCAGGGAGGTCGCACGCGCCGTCACGAGCGGTGACGGCGTGTTCCGCCTGCTCGACGTCGCGCCCGGCCAGTACGTGCTGACCCTCGCGCGCGAGGGCTACGCGCCGCTCACGCAGGGCGGGCTCCGGGTGGGCCCGTCGGAGCTCGTGACGGTGGAACTGAAGCTGAACCCGACCGGCGCGCCGGAAGAGCCCAAGCGGATGGACCCCGGCCCGCCGACGCCGTACGGCACGGTGGTCCGGCCGAAGGACGACCCCAACGCCGTCGCGACGCCGCTGCCGCCGGGCGAGAAAATCTACCTGCCGGTGCCCGAGCGCTGGAATCTGCCGCTGCCCGAATGGGACCGCTACGGCGTCCGCGGCGACTATCCCTACGTCAGCCCGCACTGGTGGGATCCCTACAACCAGAACACGCTGAAGGGGGACTACCCCGTTTTCGGCAAGCGCACCTTCTTCAACTTCACCGGGATCAGCGATTCCCTGCTGGAAGGGCGCAACCTGCCGGTGCCGAGCGGCGTCAGCACGCAGCGCCCCGGCGGCGAGAAATTCTTCGGCCGCGGCGGCATCTACGTGCCGCTGACGTCGATCCGGACCTCCTTCGATCTGTTCCGCGGCGACACCGTGTTCCGCCCGATCGACTGGCGCGTCCGCGTCGCGCCCGCGTTCAGCGCCAACTTCGTCAACCTCTCGGAGTTCAACGGCGTCAACGCCGATGTCCGCCGCCAGGACACGCGTCTCGATCGTCACCTGGGCATCCAGGAAGCGTTCGTCGAGAAGAAGCTGTTCGACATCGGCCACCACTACGACTTCGTCTCCGTCCGCGCCGGCATCCAGGAGTTCACCTCCGACTTCCGCGGCTTCATTTCGGTGCTCGAGGCGCCCGGCGTCCGCGTCTTCGGCACGCTCAAGTCGAGCCGCATCGAATTCAACGCCGCGGCCTTCGACCTGCTCGAGAAAGACACCAACAGCGGCTTCAACGAGCCGCATCGCCGCGGCGCGCAGGTCTACATCGGCAACCTCTACGTCCAGGACTTTCTCTACCCGGGCTACACCCAGTCGTTCAGCTTCCACGCCAATCGCGACGAGGGCAGGCTGCACTACGACACCAACGGTTTCCTCGTCCGCCCGGCGCCGATCGGCGTCATCGGCACCAACGAGGTGCAGTCGTACTACCTCGGCTGGGCGGGCAACGGGCATCTCGGCAAGTGGAACATCAGCCACGCCTTCTACCAGGCGCTGGGGCACGAGAGCAACAACCCGATCGCCGCGCAGCGCCTCGACATCAACGCGCAGATGGCGGCGTTCGAGCTCTCGCTCGACAAGGACTGGCTGCGCATCAAGGGGGCGACCTTCATCGCCTCCGGTGACGGCGACCCGTCGGACGACAAGGGGCGCGGCTTCGACGCCATCCTCGACCTGCCCAACTTCGCCGGCGGACCGTTCAGCCTGTGGAACCGCCAGGGGCTGCGCCTGGCGCAGACCGGCACGGGCATCAAGTCGCCGGTCAGCCTGCTGCCGACGCTGCGCACCAACAAAGACGAAGGCCAGCCGAACTTCGTCACCCCCGGCGTCTTCATCCTCAACGGCGCCGCCGACTTCGAGCTGACGCCGAAACTGCGCGGCTTCGTGACCACCAGCTTCATCCGGTTCCTCACGACGGCGCAGATGGAAGCCTTGCTGTTCCAGGAGAAGGTGCGCCCGAACGCCGGCGTCGACTTCGGCGCCGGCGCCTCCTACCGTCCGCCGCTCAGCGACAACATCGTGCTCATCGGCGGGATCCAGAGCATGAAACTCGGGCAAGGTCTCAGGGACATTTACGAACGCAGCTTTCTGTTCTCGATATTCGTGAACGCCCGGCTGCA
>JBKJRJ010000215.1:0-2790 GCA_046594705.1 Vicinamibacterales bacterium | reverse complement strand
GTTGCTGGTTGCTTCGCTGAGATCAATACTCATGCTTGCATGACACGGGGGGCAGGCCAAGTTTGCGGGCCGTCAACTCGGTTCACCATGTTCGGTCGATTGGTCGACGCAGTACCTCAAAATCCGGACATGGCCAGAGACGCGTGTTTCTTCGCTGATCGTCGCGCACCCCACGTCTGCAAATGGGATATTCCGGCGTTTTTGGTAGGACTCCCGATCGCGACCGACGCCGAAAATGAGGCCGATGGCAGTAGAGACGGTCACGGATATATCTACTTTGTATAGCTGCGGCAGGCATCCACTTTTCGGGGCCGTCGTGGTGTCGGCTATGCGTGCCGCGCGACAATCAGGGTGAGACTCAGCGTCAATCTGGATGAGACTGCGCCGTGTGTGAGCTGACGAAGGGAGGGCGGAGCCCGACTGACGGCAGGCCACACACGGCGGCGCTTTTTTAATACCCGTCTGGCGGTCGGGCAGGTCTGCGGCAATGGTCTGATTCGTCTCAACAATTGAGGGATCAGCACTTGCCCGGCCTCCACATCACCGACCACCAGATGAGGCTGTACATGAGTATCCGAACAACCCACGACACGACCGTTGCCGCCGCCAAGGCTGGCATCAGTCGCGCCACCGGCTTCCGCGTCGATGCCGATCCACGCCTGCCGTCGCAGAAGCAGAAGCCCCGCGAACGGCGGCGCCCGGACCCGCTGGCCGCCATCTGGGAGGCCGATGTCGTGCCGATCCTGAAAGCGGCGCTCGGCATCCGGACGGTCAGCGTGATGGCTGAACTGCGGCGTCGGCATCCGGACCTGAACCCCAATATCCGCCGCACGCTGGAGCGGCGCATCACGGCGTGGCGCGCCCATCATGGGCCGGAGCAAGACGTGATCTTCCGCCAGGAACACGAACCCGGCCGCATGGGCCTGTCCGACTTCACCGACACCAGTGCGCTGACCATCACGGTGGCCGGTGTCGCGCTTGTGCACCGGCTGTATCACTTCCGGCTGGCATTCTCGGGTTTCGCGCACGCCCATGTGGTGCTGGGCGGCGAAAGCTTCGTGGCGCTGGCCGAGGGACTGCAGAACGCCCTGTGGGCACTCGGCGGCGTGCCGAAGGAACATCGCAGCGATAGTCTGTCGGCGGCGTTCCGCAACCTCGATAAGGCTGCGGCGGATGACCTGACACAGCGTTACCAAAGTCTGATGGCGCACTACGGCATGAAGCCCTCGCGCAATAACCCCGGCGTCGCTCACGAGAATGGGTCGATCGAAAGCCCGCACGGCCACCTGAAGAACGCACTGAAAGACGAACTCTTGCTGCGTGGGTCCAGGGACTTTGACGATCTGGATGCCTACCGCCGGTTCGTCGACCTGATCATCGGCCGGCAGAACGCGCATAACCGCAAGCGGATCGAGTTGGAGATGCCGAGCCTCGACAAGCTGCCGAAGCGCCGGACGGCGGACTTTGAGGAAAAGACCGTGACGGTCACGAGAAGCGGCGGCTTTATGTTGAACCGCGTGTTCTACACCGCGCCGTCGCGGCTGATCGGCCATCGCCTGCGCGTGCGGCTGTACGATGACCGGCTTGAATGCTTCCTGGGTTCGACCACCATGATGACGCTGCGACGAGGGCAACCGGTCTCGGAGAGCAAGGGCGGTCATGTCGTCGACTATCGGCATGTGATCCACGCGTTACGCAAAAAGCCGATGGCGCTGCTCAATCTGGTCTATCGCGATCAGTTGTTCCCACACCCGGCTTACGCCCGAGCGTTCGAGGCTTTGCTGGCAGCAGCCGGTGACCGGCGAGCCTGCAAGACCATGGTTGAATTGCTGGCGCTGGCCCACGACCGGGCCTGTGAAGGCGAACTCGCCGAGGCGCTCGACGCTGACGCCGATGCGGGCCGGTTGCCTGATCTGGCGTTCTTGCGCGCTTACTTCGGACCTGACCCAGCATCGGTGCCGCTAATAGACGTTGAGGTGGTGCCACTCTCGATCTACGACGAACTGGCGGTGGTCGTCGCCGTCGCGGCAACATCAGCCTTGCAGGTGGCGGCATGAACGCGTCCAACACGATCGACATCGCCCGCGTCGAATTGCTGCTCAGCGAGCTGCGTCTACCCGGCGTCAAACTGATGTGGGCCAAGCTCGCAGCCCAATCGGACAAGGAAGGCTGGCCGGCGGCCCGCTTCCTCAGCCGCCTGGCCGAACTTGAGGTCGCCGACCGCATCCGCCGCCGCACCGAGCGGCACATGGCCGAGGCCAAACTTCCACCCGGCAAAACCATCGCCGCTTTCGACTTCGCGTTACTACCGATGGTCTCGAAGGCGCAGGTGATGGCGCTGGCAGCAGGCGACGCGTGGCTCGAAAAGGGTGCCAACGTCCTGTTGTTCGGGCCGCCTGGCGGGGGCAAGAGTCATTTAGCGGCAGCGCTTGGCTTGGCGCTGGTCGAAAACGGCTGGCGCGTGCTGTTCACGCGCACCACCGACCTCGTGCAGCGGCTGCAAGTGGCGCGGCGCGAGCTGGCGCTGGAAGCCGCCATCACCAAGCTCGACCGCTACGATTTGCTGATCCTGGACGACATCGCCTACGTCACCAAGGACCAGGCCGAAACCAGCGTGCTGTTCGAACTGATCGCTGCCCGTTACGAGCGGCGATCAATGCTGATCACGGCCAACCAGCCGTTCGGCGAATGGGGTAAGATCTTCCCTGATCCAGCCATGACGCTGGCGTCCATCGACCGCCTCGTTCACCACGCGACGATCCTCGAAATGAACGTCGAAAGCTACCGGCG
>JBKJRJ010000136.1:0-15466 GCA_046594705.1 Vicinamibacterales bacterium | reverse complement strand
TCAGCGACCAGGGTGCGCGGCAGGAGCCCGGCATCGACGGCCACATCCCGTGACAGCGGCGCGAGCCGGATCCCGGCGCCGTCAATCGCGGCGCTCAGCCACTGCTCGAGCGATCGGGACAGCGCCAGGCGTCCCGACGCGTGCAAGGCGCTGACCTCGAAAATGCTGACCGGGGACACGCGAAGCGCGCCGCCGCCGTGGACCTGTTCGAGCAACCGGCGCGTCCGCGGTCCGAGGCGGCGCGTATCGCCGTCGAGCATCCAGACCCAGACGTGCGTGTCGAGCAGCAGCACGCGCTCACGCCTGGTTGATGTCGTAGTCACCCTCGACCGGATCGAACGGACGATCGTATTTCAGCACGGTGCCCTTCAGCGCGCCGAAGAGCGCGGGCCGCGGTGCCCCGTCGTACGGCACCAGCTTCGCCACCGGTCGTCCGTGCTTGGTCACGACATACTCGACACCGGTCTCGCGAACCCGGTCCATCAACTCGAGGCAGGTGGCCTTGAACTTGCCGGCCGGCACCGCCCGCGGCCGCGCCATATCGCGGGTGCGCTTTGACATGACCACAATTTTATGACTAACCTGCCGTTCCCGTCAAGCGGCGCACGCGACGGTCCTGGAAAGCGTCAGACTCATCGTGCACGGATCGCTACCGCTCACCTCGCACGCGTTTGCGCCGGCGGAACGGGTCTGGCTGCCGTAACGTCGTCTTTCGCGTCGGCAATTCTTGCCCGCCTACGCTCGCGTGATCGCGATGGAGCGCCGTTCATCGCCCGCGTCGGTGATCCTGACCTCCGTCACGTCGTCAGGCCTGCCGCTCCAGCGATCGGCCCATTCGATCGCCACGACGCCGTCGCCGGAGACGAGATCCTCCAGGCCGAGGTCGTCGATCTCGGCGGGCGCCAGGCGGTACAAATCGACGTGATAGAGGACGACCGCCGGGCCGGCATACTCCTGCACGAGGGTAAAGGTCGGGCTCGAGACCTCGTCTGGATTTGCACCGAGGCCCCGGGCGAGGCCGCGCACGAACGCGGTTTTTCCCGCACCCAGGTCGCCGTAGAGCAACACCACGTCGCCGGCGCCGAGCTCACGTCCGAGCGACTCCCCCGCCGCGGCCGTCTCGGCCTCACTGGCTGTTTCGCTCCGGCTGCTGCCGTCTGCTGTGTGCCCTGACTCAGTCACGAGACTCGCGCTTCACCTTTCGCCTGGCCGTCAGTTCCAGCACCGCATCCCCCAGGCGGCTGGCGATGTCGCTTGGGAGGAGGGCCACTTCCCCCTCGTCGGCCTCGGCGAGGTCGCCGGCCGTGCCGTGCAGGTAGACCGCGAGCTTGCAGGCCCCCTCCGGATCCAGGATCTGCGCGAACCACGCGGCAATCATGCCCGTGAGAAGGTCGCCCGTGCCGCCGGTCGCCATCCCGGCGTTTCCCGTGAGGTTCACGAACGATCGTCCCTCGGGGCCCGCAATGATCGTCCGGTGCCCTTTGAGCACGACGTGGAGTTTCCTGGCGGTAGCGAACGCGCGCGCGTGTTCGAGACGATCGGCCTGCACCTGTTCGATAGTCAGGTTGAGCAGCCGCGCCATCTCGCCGGGGTGCGGTGTGACAATCACGTCAACGCCATCACGCCCCGTCAGCCGCTCGGGATCCCCGATGAAAGCGTTCAGGGCGTCGGCATCGAGCACCAGCGGCGCCCCGGCCCGTTCGACGATCGCCTGGACGAACGCGGAGGTCGAAGGGTCCTGACCGATGCCGGGCCCGAGCGCGATAATGTCGGCCTTGAGCTCGAGCACCCGCTCCACGGCGCCGAAGTCGATCGTCCCCGCGGCCGTCTCCTCGAGCCCTTCCAGCATGTACTCGGGCATCATCGCCGCCAGTGTCGCTACGCACGAACGCGGCGTGGCGATCGTGACCAGCCCCGCGCCCGATTTCAGTGCGCCCAGAGCCGCGAGGTGCGCCGCGCCGGTGCGGCCCACCGAGCCGGCGATCACGAGCACACGTCCGAAGTCTCCCTTGTGCGAATCCGCGGCCCGCGCCGGCACCAGCTCGCGCATGCGCTCCCGGGTGAGGAGCTCGAGCCAGGGCCCCTCGAGCTCGTCGATCACCGCGCCGGGGATCCCGATGTCGGCGATCACGAGATCGCCGCCGTAGGCGTCAGCCGGCGGCAGAATCAGCGGAATCTTCGGCGCCGCCAGGGTGACGGTCATCGTCGCTTCAATCGCTTCGCCGTCGAGCTCGTGCGAATCGGCCGACACGCCCGTCGGCAAGTCGATCGCCACCACGGGCACGCCCAGGCCGTTGACGTCGGCCACCACCGTCTCCAGCAATCCCGTCAGCGGCCCGTGAAAGCCCGTGCCGACGATGGCGTCCACGATGAGATCGCACTCGGAAATCTCGCTGAAGTGGAGCTCCCATTCCTGCGCCGTGGTGATCTCCACCACGGTGAGGCCGACCCGGCCGAGGATCTCGAGATTGATCCGGGCGTCGCCGCGCACGTCGCCGACACTGCCCAGCAGGAAGACCATGGCCTCGATGCCGCGCTGCGCCAGCGTGCGCGCGACGACAAACCCGTCGCCACCGTTGCTGCCGCGGCCGCACAGCACGCCGACCTTGCTGGTGGCGAGGTCCTCGAACGCCGCCTCCATGGCGGCGACCGCCTGCCGCCCGGCGTTTTCCATCAGAACGATCGAGGGCAGGCCGACATCGTCGATCGTCTGCCGATCGGCTTCGCGCATCTGCTGCGTGTTCAGAATTCGCATGGTCAGTAGGCAGTATGCAGGAGCCCGCCGGCAGGTTCAACGGTGCTCTTGCTCCCCGCCAACGGCGAACGGCGAACTGACAACTGAACGCGGTCGACGGCGCCCCAAGACCCCTATGCTAGGATCATCGTCGATGCGCGGCGCTGTCTATGTGAATGGGACCATTGCTCCCGCCGACCAGGCGGTCGTGCCGGTCTACGACCACGGCTTCGTCTACGGCGAAGGGGTCTACGAGACGTTGCGCACCTACCATCACGTCCCCTTCCTTTACGATCGCCACATGCGCCGGCTGCGGCAGTCGGCCGATCGCCTGTTGCTCGACGTGCCTTTTGACGATGCCACCCTGCTGCAGTGGATCGATCAAACCGTCGTCGCCTCGGGAGAACACGACGAAAGCTACATCAGGATCCTGCTGACCCGCGGAGTCGGCGACCTCAACTACGACCCGAAATCGACCCCCACGCCGACCACCGTGATCATCGTGAAGCCGCTCGAGGAACCGCCCTCACGGGTGTTCACCGACGGGATCCGGATCGCCCTCGTGGACATGCTGCGCAACCACCCGAAGTCGGTCAACCCGCTCATCAAGTCGAACAACCTGCTCAACAACGCGCTGGCCATGCAGGCCGCGTATCGCGCGGGCGCCGAGGAGGGGTTGATGTGCAACTACCGCGGCGAGCTGACCGAGTGTTCGCAGGCTAATTTCTTCCTGGTGCGCGGCGGCGCCGCGTTGACGCCGAAATCGGCCGCGGGACTGCTCGAGGGGGTGACTCGCGCCTTCATCTTCGAGCTGGGACGCGAGCTGGGGATTGAGGTGCGGGAAGAGGTGCTGATACCGGCGGATCTCGAGGCCGCCGACGAGATGTTCATCACGTCCACGACGCGTGAACTGAGTCCCGTGGTCAAGGTGGACGACCGCGTCGTGGGCGCCGGCACGCCCGGGCCCGTCACCAGGCAGCTGCTCGATCTCTATCAGCGGCGCGCCCGGGACTTGACCCGCGCCGCGGTTCCTTCCGCCTGAGGCGGCAGCCAGGTTACGCGGAACTGTCCGCGTACGCCTCGATCGGCGGGCACGCGCACATCAGATTGCGATCACCGTACGGGTTGTCGATGCGCGACACCGACGGCCACACCTTGTTCGCCCGCACCCACGGCAGCGGGTAGGCCGCCTGCTCGCGTGAGTAGGGATGCGACCAGATATCCGCCGTCACCGCGTCGGCGGTGTGCGGCGCGTTCTTGAGAACGTTGTCCTTGGCGTCGGCCTCGCCGTCGAGCACGGCCTGGATCTCCTTCCGGATCGCGATCAGCGCCTCGCAGAAACGATCGAGCTCCCCTTTCGACTCGCTTTCCGTCGGCTCGATCATCATCGTCCCCGGCACCGGAAACGAAACGGTCGGGGCATGGAAGCCGTAGTCCATCAGTCGCTTCGCGACATCCTGTTCGTCAACCGAGGCGGCGCCGTGCTTGAACGGACGGAGGTCGAAAATCATCTCGTGGGCCACGCGGCCGCTATGGTTCGCGTAGAGCACGTCGTATCGGGCCTCGAGCCGAGCCTTGATGTAGTTGGCATTGAGAATCGCGACACGGGTGGCGTCGGTCATGCCACCGGCGCCGAGCATGCGGACGTAGCCGTAGGAGATCAGCAGGATGCTGGCGCTGCCCCAGGGGGCCGCCGACACGGCGGGAATCGCCTTGGCCCCGCCGACGGCCACCACGGGATGCCCCGGCAAGTACGGCACCAGATGTTGCGCGACCCCAATCGGCCCCATCCCCGGACCGCCGCCGCCGTGCGGGATCGCGAAGGTCTTGTGCAGGTTCAGGTGGCACACGTCCGCGCCGATCGACGCCGGGCTGGTGAGGCCGACCTGCGCGTTCATGTTGGCGCCGTCCATGTAGACCTGCCCACCGTGCTCGTGCACGACCGCGCACATCTCCCGGATACGCTCTTCGAAAATGCCGTAGGTCGATGGGTAGGTCACCATCAACGCCGCCAGCGCATGGTGATGCTGCTGGGCCTTGGCCCGCAGGTCGTCCAGTTCGACGTAGCCCTTGCTGTCGCAGGCCACGACCACGACGCGCAACCCGGCCATGGAGGCGCTCGCCGGGTTGGTGCCATGCGCCGACGAGGGGATGAGGACGACGTCGCGATCGAGATCGCCGCGATCGCGGTGATAGGCCCGGATCGTCATCAGGCCGGCGAACTCCCCCTGCGCGCCTGAATTGGGCTGCAGCGACATCCCGGCAAAGCCGGTGACCTCGCACAGTGCGGCCTCGAGATCGCGGAAGACTTCGGCGTAACCCTGCGCCTGATCGATCGGGACGAACGGATGCATGCGGCTGAAGCCGGGCCAGGTCACCGGCAGCATCTCGGCCGCGGCGTTCAGCTTCATCGTGCAGGATCCGAGCGGAATCATCGAGGTGTCGAGGCCGACGTCCTTCCGCTCGAGGCTGCGGATGTAGCGCATCATCTCCGTCTCGGAGTGGTGCGTCTTGAAGACCGGGTGCTGGAGGTATGAGCTGGTTCGCCGCAGCTCGCGCGGCGCCTTGAGCGTGAACGGCACGCCAGCCGTGAACACCGCCCGCTCCGACGGGGAGAACGTCTTGATGATGTCGGCGACGTCCTCGATCGTGATGGTCTCGTCGAGCGAAATCCCGATCGCGCCGTCGGCGAAGTAGCGGTAATTGATGCCGGCCGCCACGGCCGCCCTGGTGACGGCGGCGACCGGTGCGCCTTCGATCCGCAGGGTGTCGAAGTAGGCGGCGTTGGTCTGCCGCAGGCCCAGCGCCACCAGCGCGTCTTCGATCAGACGCGCCATGTTGTGGATGCGTTCGCCGATGGCGCGCAGCCCGTCGGGCCCGTGGAACACCGCGTACATCGCCGCCATGTTGGCCAGCAACGCCTGGGCGGTGCAGATGTTCGAGGTCGCCTTCTCGCGCCGGATGTGCTGCTCACGCGTCTGCAGCGCCATGCGGTAGGCGCGCTGACCGCGCGCGTCCACCGACACGCCGATGATGCGGCCCGGCGCCTGGCGGATGAACGACTCCTTCGTCGCAAAGAACGCCGCGTGCGGGCCGCCGTATCCAAGGGGAACGCCGAAGCGCTGGGAATTGCCGACGACGGCGTCTGCTCCCATCTCGCCCGGGGGCGTCAGCAGGGTCAGCGCCATCAGGTCGGTCGCCACCGCGACCAGCACGCCGGCCGCGTGCGCCTTCTCGATCACGGGCCGCAGATCACGCACCTCGCCGCGATCGTCGGGGTACTGCAGCAATACTCCGAACGCCTTCTCCATCGGCAGCGCGTCGGGCTCGCCGACCTCCAGACGGATGCCGAGCGGCTCGGCGCGTCCCCTGAGGACGTCGAGCGTCTGCGGGAACGTCCGCGACGACACGAGGAAGACGCTCTCCTGCCCGGCCGGCGCCTTCTTCGCGTTCAAGCGGTGGAACATCGTCATCGCCTCGGCGGCCGCGGTGCCTTCGTCGAGCAGCGACGCCGACGCGATTTCCATCCCGGTGAGGTCGCGCACCATCGTCTGGAAGTTGAGCAGCGATTCGAGGCGACCCTGGGCGATCTCCGCCTGGTACGGCGTGTACGGCGTGTACCAGCCAGGGTTCTCGAAGACGTTTCGCAGGATCACCGCGGGCGTGTGGGTGTCGTAGTAGCCCATGCCGATGCACGACCGCGTGACCCTGTTCTTCGCGGCGACGCCGCGCAGGCGGCGCAGGTATGCGGCTTCGGTTTCCGCGGGCGGCAGCGTCAGGCCCTTCGAGAATCGGATACCCGAGGGGATCGTCTGGTCGATCAGGGCGTCGAGCGACGGCAGCCCGATGGTGCGCAGCATCTCGTCCTGCGCGGCGGCGTCGGGGCCGATGTGGCGGTGCTGAAACGCGTCGTGGTCGGTGGTTCGAGGAGCGATGGCCGTGTTCGTGTTCATGCCTCGGTTCCATGTCCTCCGGGGAGTCCGCCTGGTCCACGTAATCCGCGGAGGCGGAGGAGTCCTCGGCTCACTTCGTCAAGTCCGTATAGGCGGCCGCGTCGAGCAGCCCGTCCTGTCCGCCCGTGACCCTCACGGCGATCATCCAGGAGCTGTGGGGGTCCTTGTTGACTTCCTCGGGGTGCTGCACCAGCGCGGCGTGCACGTCGGTGACCTCGCCGTCAACGGGGCTGTAGAGCTCCGACACCGCCTTGACCGACTCGATCGTCCCGAAGACCTCGCCCTTCTTCAGCGTGCGCCCGACGTCGGGCAGCTCGAGATAGACGACGTCGCCGAGCTGCTTCTGCGCGTAGTCGGTGATCCCGACCTTCGCGGTGTCGCCATCGAGCTTCACCCATTCGTGGTCTTTGGTGTATTTGAGGTCGGTCGGGTAGGTGCTCATTTCGCTCTCTTATAAAAAGGCATCGGCACAACGGCCGCCTTGACGCGCCGGCCGCGGATGTCGATGTCGAACTCGGTTCCCGGAGCCGTGCGATCGCTCGGCAGGTACGCCATGCCGATCGCCTTCTTCAGGAACGGCGTCTGCGTACCGCTCGTGACGACGCCGGCTTTATGGCCGTCCACGTAGACGTCGTATCCGTGCCGTCCGATCGCGCGCTCCAGCATCTCGAAGCCGGCCAGCTTGCGCGGCGCGCCGTCGGCTTTCTGCCGCTTGAGGACATCGGACCCGATGAACGCGTCCTTCTTCCAGCCGACAATCCAGTTGAGGTCCGCTTCGACGACGGTTGTCGTCTCGTCCATGTCGTTGCCGTACAGCCGCATCGCCGCTTCCAGGCGCAGCGTGTCGCGGGCGCCGAGCCCGGCCGGCACGACGCCGGCGGGTTTGCCCGCCTGGAGGATCGCGTCCCACACGCGCTCGGCGGCATTCGGGGGGACGAAGACCTCGAAGCCATCCTCGCCGGTGTATCCCGTGCGCGAGATTGTCACCCGCACGCCCGCCACTTCACCCGTCGCGAACCAGTAGTACTTGATGCCGGACAGATCGACTCCGGTGAGCGTCTGCAGGACATCCCTGGCCACCGGCCCTTGCAGCGCGAGCAGTCCGTACCGCGAACTGGTGTTGACCGCCGCCGCGTCGCCGCCGGCTTCCTTCACGTGCGCGGCGATCCAGTGGAAGTCCTTGACGATGTTCGAGGCGTTGACGACCAGCATGAAGTGATCGTCGGCCAGCTTGTAGGTCAGCACGTCGTCCACGAACGTGCCCTCCGGCGTCGTCAGGGCGGAGTACTGAATCTGGCCGACCGCGAGGCGGCTGGCGTCGTTCGAGGTGATGTGCTGCACGGCCCCCAGGGCGTCGGCGCCGGCGATCTCGATCTCGCCCATGTGGGACACGTCGAAGAGACCGCCGCGGGTGCGGACGGCCATGTGCTCGTCGGTGATGCCCGAATACTCGACGGGCATGTCCCACCCGCCGAACTCGACCATGCGTGCTCCGTGGGCGCGGTGGCGCGCGTGGAGCGGTGTCTTTTTGAGCGCGCCGGCCGGTGACTGTGTCATCTGGAAGTTTGGGACCCTAACCTATGAACGGTACTATGCGGCTCGGCCGAGGGTCAAGGCGATCGGCGAAACTTCGGATGGCTCCGATGGACCGCTGGCTCTGCCGCTGCCGCTCGCCGCGGCGGGGCAACGCGTGGTCTTGCGCGATGGCGAACAGCTGATTCAGGACATGCGCCGTCCACCCAACCAAATCGGTCGAACACACGTCCAACCTACCGAGCCGATGACTTCGCGGTACGGAACTCGCAGTTTTGACCGGCTGCGGCCCTCCTCCAGACCATCGAATCGTCATCGGCTCGTTGATCACTCCCGGGGACGAACCACGGGAGGTGAGTCAGCGAATTGAGAATCGCACTTCCTTTCCTGCGTGCTGCGGCGTAATCCGAACCGTCGCGGGATTCAGTGCATATCCTTCCCGCCCGCACACCAGTCCGAAGGCCCACTGACCCGGCTCCGGCAGGGCGACCCGGAACAGGCCGGGCGCGGTGCGCGATCCCATTACGATCTGAAGGCCGCTCTGCCCGACGGGCCCGGTCGCCCGCACACCGCAGTCAGTGTCCTGATCGAGCACGACCGTCAGCTCGAGCGGCGCCCCGAGCTCGATATCCCCAAGGTCTAACAGTGCGGCCGGTGTGCGCGGTAGCGGGATTCGCTTGACGGGACCCACGCTGCCGCCGACCCGCAACTCTCCGCCGCCACGCGCGGCGACCATCACGGCGAATCGGCCGTCCGTACCGGTCTTCGCGTCGCCGCCCTTGACGTCGATCAGATCGGCGGCCTCCCGGTAGATCTCGGGTGCGGGAAGGCTCGTGACCTCCACCCCCGCCCGCGGAGTGCCCGCCGACATGACGCGCCCTCGGACTGTCCCTGGTGATTCGAGGCGAACGGCGATGATTCCCGGCGCGCGTGGCAGCAGCATGACCATGCGGCCAAGCTGCGCATGCCATGCGACGAGCTCGTATTCCGACTCACCGACACCCTCGAACTGAAACACGCCGTACCGATCCGCCGATCGTTCCGCGACGAACACCCGGCGCGGCGGCTTGTCGCGGGCGTTCGGGGAAGGCGGGGGATCGATCAACCGGAACAGCGTCATCAAGGCGCCGTTGGCCGGCTGATCGCGGGCGCCGGTCACGACGCCGTCCACGGTTCGCGTCTCACCAAGCCGCGCCGTGAACGGGAGCGCTCCGGGACCGGACGCGACGTCGAGGAGATCGAGAAACACCGGCCCGCCACGCGCGGTGCGTATCTCGATCCACGCGTCGGATGGGATGTCGTCACCGGAGAGCCAGACCGACCCGGCCGAGAGCACCGTGCCGCGGGCCGCCGCGACCACCGCCGTGTCGAGCCGTAACGCACCGGGACGCTGCTTCGACTGCGGCGCCGGGTGAGCGAACCGCACCTCGATCGGTGACGACTCACCCATCGCCTCCTGCACCAGCAACACACGTCCCCATGCCGAGGCGCGCAACTCGGTCGCTGCTCCTCCTGCAACGGTCGACCACCAGACCCGGTCGGCGGTGCGCGTGACGAACACCCCAGGTTGCCCTGCCGTCGACCCCCAGCACGCCCAGCGCCGCTCATCCCCGCCGAAACAGCGAGGCCATGGATCGCCCTGTCCGGGTCCGGCCGCGATCCAGTCGAGCGGGCCTGCGCCCGGGAGGGGCCGCCCCGCCGAGACGGTGAGGGTGCGCCGCCAGCGCCGATCGAGGATGCGGCTGACATCCCCCGGCGGCCACGCGAACGGCCCATCGAGGAGGTACGCCCCATCCTGCCGTTCGAACACCACGACGACAGGACTCGCCTGCACGGTCCGCACGATTGTCCGGTCGCCCTGGCGCTCGATCTTCGCCGACACCGGCAGCGGCCCCTTGCCTTCGTCCCACCCGTGCACGGCGACACGTACCACCTCCGCAGGGACTCCGCCGTAGGTAACGGCGGCGCCGGGCGCCAGCGACAGCTGGACGACAAGGAGTGCGGCAATCATGCGCGTCCCCGGCCTCTGACCGCTTGCGCCAGCTGATCGACGCGCGGCCGCAGCTCTCGATCCGCAACCGCCTGACATCGTCCGCCCTCGAGCAGGAGGAAGCGCGTGCAGACCGAGTCGAGGTCGTGCAGCCGGTGGGACGAGATCAGGACCGCCGCCCCATCCGAGCGCCAGCGCCGCACGACCTCGGTGAGCCAGGCGCTGCCTTCGGGATCGAGGCCTTCCCACGGCTCGTCCAGCAGCACGAGGTCCGCGTCCCGCCCTGACAGCAGGACCCGGAGCCCCAGCAACTGGCGAGTGCCTCGTGACAACTGGCTGATTCGCCGCCGGTCCTGGCTCGCCACGTCGAAGAGCCGAGCCCAACGACGCACCGGCACCGACGGCGGCAGGGTCATCTCCCCCCCGTAGTAGCGGATGCGCGCGCGATCCTGATCGAGCAGAGACGACCACCGGACTGCCCCCCCGTCGGGCCGCACCAGGCCGGCCGCAATGCGAAGCAGCGTGGTTTTCCCCGCGCCGTTGGCGCCGATTAAACCGACGGCCTCACCGCCGCGGACCTGCAGCCACGCCTGGGTGAGAACCTTGGTGGCGCCGAACGCCTTCGTCACCGCCGCGAGCTCGAGTCTTGTCTTCATGCGCGGTCCACCAGATAGATGTCCAGCGCCCTGGCGCGGCGCCAGACGGCCAGTAACAGCACTGCGGCCA
Source organism: Vicinamibacterales bacterium (assembly GCA_046594705.1). Taxonomy (GTDB): domain Bacteria; phylum Acidobacteriota; class Vicinamibacteria; order Vicinamibacterales; family 2-12-FULL-66-21; genus JAICSD01. The sequence goes on along the minus strand of JBKJRJ010000136.1, from coordinate 4,530 downwards.
GGAGAGCCGCGGCACAGGTCGCGCCCGGCGCCACCGCCGGGTGGTTGCCGACGAGGAGGAAGGGACACAGGACCAGCGTCGCGGCCTGACGCACTGTCGTGACCGCCGACCCCGCGGCCAGTGGCGAAGAGGACGCGAGGAGATCGGCGCGCCCGAGGAGCAGCCCAAGAAGCACGGCGCTCCACACGACACCCGCGGCGCCGCGCGCGAGAGCGAACCCCGCCGCCCACGCCACCGCCGACACGATGAAGAACGCGGCCGCGCGGCCGCCCGCCAGGGCAGACAGCGCCGACGGACTGCCCTCCCAGTAAGCGAATGACGAGAGAGCCAGCCAGCCGACGGCCCCAGGAGACACCGACACGATCCAGTGCCACACGAGTGGGCCGGTACGATCGCCGCCGCCCGTCAGCAGCGGATCGAAGTGCCCGCGTCTGGCCGCCACGAGGAACCCGCCGGACGCGAGGAACATCTGCACGAACAGCAGCATGCCCAGGCCCGCATCCACCTCCCCTGGACTCACACTCGTCGTCCACACGCCAATCGCGATCGTGATCGCCAGGACGAGGAGTGCCGAGGGCGGATGGACGTTCAGCGCCGCGAAGAACCACGCAGCCGATGCTGTGCTCATGGGATCACCTCCACAACCATGCCGGCGACAGTCAGAATGGTCGCGCGGCCCGTCGACACTCGAAGGATCAGGCGGGCAGGTTCGGCCAGCCGACTCGCGCTGATCGGCGCGCCTGCGGGGCCGTAGCGCGCCAGCAGCCAGCCACCCGGCTGATCGGGAAGGCCCGCAGGGCGCGTGCCGGTGCTCAACACCCACAACCCACCGGCCTCGTCGACATAGGCATCGCGGACGGGACGCGGCGGGTTCTCGGCAGTGAGAAGGACGGCCGGCGGGAACACCTGCAACCCGGACAGCTCGACCCGGCGGGTACGGCCCGAGGGGTCAATCAGCGCAAGCGCGGCTTCGTCGGGAAACCAGCAGGCCCGCTCCGCCCCACGGCTGCTGCCGCACGACACCATGTTCAGCGCGGCAGCCGATCCGCGATCGAGGCCGACGAAGGCGCGGGTGGTGAGCCCACTCCACGGCCCTGGCGCCGGATCGCCGGGTAGCCCGGATTGAAACGCCGGAGCTGGCGGCGTGAATTCCGCCCGCTGGTAGACCAGCCGATCCGCGCTGGCGAACAGGCCAAAATGAGGAGCGTCGAGCGGGATGTCGCGGCCGATCGTTCCGTCCTCTTCCACCCGAACCACCGACCGGCGGCCCCGCAACGTCCACAACGAACCATCGGCCAGGCGCGCCAGGCCCCAGCACTGATCCGCCGGTCCGAGTTTGAGCGGTATGCGCTCGAACCGCCGGGCCTCCAGGTCTACACGCACCAGGGCGGTCCCTCCGGCAAGGAGCGAGACGACGCCGTGGTGTTCTGCCCGCCCGGCGATGACCTCGGCGCCGATGATCGGACCGAACAGCGGAGCAAGCGCGGGCGCGGACGCCGGCGCCTGCCCGACGATGGCCGTCTGGCAGGCGCCGAGCGAAATCGCCAGCAGCACAATGCCGGCGCACGTGTGCATGCTTACAGCCCCACCAGCTTGATGCGGACGCACTCCGCGTAGTCGAGCTCGCAGTCGAGCCCCGACGCCCAGCGGTACCAGAAGCTGTCGACTCTCGCCGCCGCCAGATAGCAGTCCGACAGCGTCGTCGTGCACCCGGCCAGTGCCGGCTGCGCATCACCCAGGAACCCGACAAGCACGATCAGAACGAACACGGCTTTCTTCACCATTGCACTCCTCCAGACTGAGGCTCCGGCGCGCACCCCTGCGGCTCATCCGCCCTGCCCGCGCCAGCCTGCGTTGCCGGTGGCAAGCCGGCTACTTGGTCCGGCCGAAGCCGGAGATACGAGTTCAGCGTGTGATACGAAATCCCGAGCTCGCGGCACGTCTGCCGCTTGTTGTTGTCGCACCGTTCGAGCACCATCCGCGCGTACCGGCTGCCCCACGTGCGCATCGACTCGAACTGGCGGAACGACGGCAGCAGCACCTGGGTGTAGCCGTCGAGCAGCGCCGGCGGCAGATCGTCGAGCTGAAGCCGATCCGACTCCGCGAGCGCCACGGCCCGCTCGATGACGCGTTCCAGCTCGCGCACGTTTCCCGGCCATCGGTACGCCACCAGCGCATCTGAGGCCGCCTGCGACAGCCGCAGCCGACGGAAGTCCCGATGGCGTTCCAGGAAGTACTCCGCCAGCTCCAGGATGTCCTCGGCCCGATCACGTAACGGCGGGACGATGATGTCGACGCCGTGCAGGCGGTAGAACAAGTCGAGCCGGAAACGGCCGAGGGCGACCAGCTCCGCGAGGCTCCTGTTGGTCGCCGCGATGATCCGGGTGTCGACGCGGCGGCCGCCAATCCCGCCGACGCGTTCCACCGACATCTCCTGGACGGCTCGGAGCAGCTTCGCCTGCGCGGCGGGCGACAGATCCCCGACTTCGTCGAGAAACAGCGTTCCGCCCTGGGCGTGCTCGAACTTCCCGATCCGCCCGCGCACCCCCGTCGCGGTGCGCTCCTCGATGCCGAACAGCTCCGCTTCCAGCAGCGTCTCGACAATCGCCGCGCAATTGACGGCGACGAACGGGCCGGCGCGCCGTGGTGAGAGATCGTGGATCTGGCGGGCCACCAACTCCTTGCCGACGCCGCTCTCGCCTTCGATCAGCACCGTGAACGCCGTCGCGGCCACTCGCTCCATCCGCGCCCGCACCGCGCGGATCGCCGGGCTCGATCCGACAATCGGCGCCGCGCCGTCCCGCGCCCCGCTGGAACTGCTCACCCCCGGCAGCCCCGCTCGCTGTGCCCGATCAATCACCATAACCAGTGCCGCCAGCTCGCGCGCAGAGTCGAGCAGCCGGTGATCCCATTCGTCGAACGCGCAGCTGCCTTGGTCGAAGGTCGCGTCGATCGCGCCAAGCGTGATGTCGCCAGACACCACATCCAGTGAAATGGCCGACGCGGGGGGACGCGGCATCGCCGGACCATCACGCAAGGCCACCTCGCGGGCATTCAGCAGCTCGCACAGTTCCGTCTCGAACTGCTGGCGCACGAACCTCGCTTCACGGTGGCCGGGAAGCGCCGCCGCCACCGCCGACAGCAGCGCAGCCACGCCTCGACGACGATCCGCCGATCGATACCATCCGCGAGCCATGGGGCCTCCGTTGTGGGACGAGGCTCCAAGCCATTCCAAAGGTGATGCCATGTTGGTCCCGTCAGAAACCCCAATCATTTCAGTCGTCTCGACGACGCCTCTTGGTGGTCGTCACCGGAGACGGGTAACTGGTCCCCTGAACCAGGCGCTCGCCGATGTGCGCCCGGTGCCGAGCCGGGCATGCCATACCCTTCGGGGGTCAGCACTTCTCGCACCCAATCGCATGTGTCGATGAACGACAGCGCTGCCCGATACGTGATCGCCTCCGCATTGATCGAGGCCACCGCGCAGCGCACCACGCGCGCCGATACCTGTTCATGTCGTTCATCGGATTCGAACTGAACGTCCACGTGCGAACCTGGTCGAAGCGGGCGTGCGGCTTCCACCAGGGCACCGGTTCCGCTCAGATCGATGATGCTGAGTCGATAGCCTGGCCGCATGCGTGCCCGCATCCCGTTGCCGTCCGCTCTCGGCTGACGTCGTCTCTCACGCTCTCGATCCCACTGACGTGTCATTGATCGATCCAGCGCCGGCGGACGGCGTCGAACTTGAGGACGCGTACCCGTCCCGTCACGCCGAGTACGCGCACGGCGTACTGGGCACGATCGCGGCCGCGCAGATACAGGGTGCCGGAGGTCGAGGTGCCGTCAGGATTCATGGCCAGCAGCCTGGACGATCCGATGCGCACGCCGTCGGTGCCATTCGCCGGCTGTCCGTCGGCGTCGGGCACGCCATCGAGCAGTCCAAACACGACGTCCTGGAAGTGGCCGGCCAGAACCTCCGGTTCGGTAAGCGTGCGGTCCAGGCCACGCTGAAGATCCGACTGTCGGAGCCCGTTGCCGTTGCCGTCCACCACGGTGGTCAGCCAATAGTCTGCCGAGCCGGGCTGGAACCGCAGGCCGTGGGAGACGGATCGCTTGATGGCGTTCAGACGCGCGTCCGCCAGGCGTTGCGCGACGTAGCGCGCCGCCGAACGTGCGCGAAAGTCGTCGAGGGCACGCAGACCTTGCGGAACGGCAATCGTCGTCAAGGTCCCGGCGATGGCGATGACGAGCAGGAGCTCGAGCATCGTGAATCCCGGGCTGAGGCCGCGAAGCCGGCGCGCCATCGACGTGGGTCCTGGTTCCAGGCGGAAAGGCGGATCCGCCTAATGCCAGGAATCCCCGGAGGGGGCCGCCTTCTCGCCGACGGTCAGCCGCGGTTTCAGCTTCAGGAAGCTCTTCTCCCCGATGCCTTTCACGTTCATGAGGTCCTCGACCTTCTTGAACTGACCGTTCTTCTGCCGGTATTCGAGGATGCGCTCGGCCGCCTTCGCGCCGAGGCCGGGCAGCGAC
>JBKJRJ010000128.1:0-3642 GCA_046594705.1 Vicinamibacterales bacterium | reverse complement strand
CGTGCTGCTGCCGCCTCGCCCGTCGATTTCACCCGGCGAAAAGCCCGCGCGGGCGAGCATCACCTGCGTGCGCAACGCCTGGTCGTCCACCACGGGCGGCGCCGCTTTCTTCGCCGCCGCTTTGGCCGGCTTTTTCGCCGTCGTGCGCTTCTGCGCGGCCGCCGGACTGCTCATCGATCCGATGAGCACACACGACAGCAGCGCTGTCACACAGGAGAATCGTCCGTTCATGCGCTTCATCAACTTACCTCTGCGGGGGTTCGGCGATACGTACCAAGTCCTTCACGAGCATTCCCGCCAAGCATCAGCAAGGGTCATACCGGCCCGACTACGGTTGAGTTGGCCCCAGCGCCTCGAGTTGGCTGTCGAGCGCCTTGATGGCCTGTTCCAGCATCGCCTTGTGCGCCGGGCGCGTGGCGCGCGCGAGGTCGGTCGCCGCCCGTGTCCGGGCCAGCTCGAGGCCCGCGCGCCGGGTGCGCCGGGCCTGTTCCTCGGCGCTCACGGCTTCCCGTGTCGATCGGCCGCGCGACGCCTCTTCCTGCTGGAACTCAACCATCTTCGATTCGAAGCCGCGTGCCATATCAGTTTCCAGTTTCCAGTTTCCAGTTTCCAGTCTCCAATCTGCAGTCTGCAATCTGCAGTCTGCAGTCTGCAGTCTGCATTCTGCAATCCGCGACCTCGGGAACCTCCTTCGTGCAACGCCGGGTCCTATAATAAAGCTACATGTCAGCCTTCCGATCGACCAGTGCCCGATGGGTGCTGGGCGTCCTTCTTCTCACCGCCTGCGGCCGTGGCGGGCAGGAACCGGCGAAACCCACGGCGTCGCCGCCCGCGGCTCCGGCGGCCTCGCTCGACCCCGACGATTCCGGGCGTCCGAAGGTCGTCGTGCTCGGCGACAGCCTGTCGGCCGGCTATGGCCTGCTCGAGCTCCAGGCGTACCCGGCCATCCTCCAGCAGAAGCTGAACACTGACGGCTATCAGTGGGACGTCGTCAACGCCGGCATCTCGGGCGATACCTCCGCCGCGGGGCTGCAGCGGCTCGACTGGGCGCTGGGGCAAGGGGACGTCCGCATCCTCGTGCTCGAACTGGGCGCCAACGACGGCCTTCGGGGCCTGCCGATCGCCGAAATGAAGAAGAACCTCGCGGCGATCATCGAACGGGCACAGGCGCGACGCATCTCGGTGCTGCTGGCAGGGATGGAGGCGCCCCCGAACTTCGGCCCGGAGTACACCGTCTCGTTCCGGCAGGTGTATCGGGATCTCGCCAGGCAGTACAAGGTCACGCTCCTGCCGTTTCTGCTCGACCGCGTGGCAGGGGACCCCTCCCTCAATCAGTCGGACGGCATTCACCCCAATGTCGAAGGCTCGAAGGTCGTCGCCGACACCGTCTGGCACGTGCTGAAGCCCATGGTCGACGCCGCCGCTGCTTCATGATCGAACTGCACGGCGTCTCGAAAACCGTCCCGAGCGGCGACACGATGCTGACGATCCTGCATCCGCTGGATCTCCGCATTGACTCCGGTCAGGTCGTCGCCATCACCGGACCATCGGGCAGCGGCAAGTCCACCCTGCTCGGCCTGCTGGCCGGTCTCGATGCGCCGTCCACCGGCAGGATCGTGATCGACGGCGCCGACATCACGTCGATGTCGGAAGACGATCTCGCCCGCTTCCGCGGCAGGCGCATCGGCTTCGTCTTCCAGTTTTTCCACCTGCTGCCATCGCTCACGGCCTGGGAGAACGTGCGGGTCCCGCTGGAGATCGCCGGCACGCCGGATCCAGGCGCCCGCGCCGACGCGCTCCTCGCTGAAGTCGGGCTCGGCTCGCGCCGTCACCATTACCCGTCGCAGCTGTCGGGCGGCGAACAGCAGCGCGTCGCGATTGCGCGCGCGCTCGCCAACGCGCCCGCGATCCTGCTGGCCGATGAGCCCACCGGTAACCTGGATTCGGGCACCGGGCACCAGGTCATCGACCTGCTGATCGACGTCAACCGGCGCCGCAGTACGACGGTGGTGCTGGTCACGCACGACCAGGAGCTGGCGCGCAAAGCCGATGTGACGATTGCGCTGCGCGACGGCCGCGTCGTGTCATGAGCTTCGTGCTGCTGATGGCGCTGCGCGAGATCCGCGCGTCCTGGCGGCGCCTGCTGTTTTTCTTTGTCTGCGTGGCGATCGGCGTCGGCGCCATCGTCGCGCTCCGTTCGATGATCCAGACCGTCCGCAACGGCCTGACGCGCGAGTCCCGCTCCCTGATCGCGGCGGACGTCGCCATCGGCACCAACCGCCCGTGGACGCCGGAGGTGCGCGGCGATCTCGAGAAGCGGCTCGGCGCCGCGGCGATTCTCGCGCGCCAGGACACGGTGGAGGTCGCTACCATGGTGAGGCCGCCCGACGGCAAGGGCGAGGCCGTCGCGCGCATGGTGGAGCTGCGCGGGGTCGAGGCGGGGTTCCCGTTCTATGGGACGGTGCGGCTGCAAGACGGGCAGCCGTTTTCCCACACGCTGCTTGCCAACCGGGGTGCGCTGGTGCGGCCCGAACTCTTGACGCAGCTCGGCATCGTCGTCGGCGATGAACTTCTGGTCGGTGGCAAGCCGTTCACCATCCGCGGGGTCATCGCGCAGGAGCCCGGACGCCGCGTCGGCGCGTTCAGCTTCGGCTCCCGCGTCATGGTGGATCTCGCCGATCTGAGGACGACCGGGCTGCTGGCGTTCGGCAGCCGCGCCAACTACCAGATCCTGCTCAAGATGGACGAAGCCGGCGTGCAGCCGCTGGTCGAGGCGTTGCGCCGCGACTTCCGCTCCCGCTTCGTCGCCGTGCGCTCATTCCGCTCGACGGAAGATCAGATCGGCGACGATCTCCAGCGCGCCGAGAACTACCTGAGCCTGGTTGGGTTCGTCATCCTGGTGCTGGGCGGCATCGGCGTCTGGAGCGTGACGCGCGTGTTCGTCCGGCAGAAAATCCGCAGCGTCGCCATCCTCAAATGCCTGGGCGCGACGACGCGGCAGGTGCTGGCCGCTTATGTGCTGCAGGTCGTCTTCCTCGGCCTGACCGGCAGCCTCATCGGCGTGGGCCTCGCGGCGGCCGGGCTGGCGGCCATTCCCGAGCGCATCGGTGCCTCGTTCGGCACGACGGAGTATCGCCTGACGGCCTCGGCCGTCTGGCAAGGCGTCAGCGTCGGGCTGCTGGTGTCGCTGCTGTTTTCGCTGGTGCCGCTGCTCGAGGTTCGGCGCGTCAAGCCCCTGCTGCTGTTGCGCGGGGGGACTACGGGCGCCCTCTCGGACCCGGCGGGTTACCCCGGGTGGTGGACCACGGCCGGTCTGCGAGCGCGCCTGGCGTCCGTCGACTGGACGCAGGCCCTGGCGGCCGTCGTCGTCGGCGCCGCGCTGGTCGGGGTGGCCGGCTGGCAGGCCGCCTCGCTCCGCGTGGGATTGATCGTCTGCGCGGGCTTCGCCGGGGTTGCGCTGCTGCTGCACCTGGTCAGCTCCGGCATTGTCTATGCGGTCCGCCCCCTGGCGAGCACCAACTACTTTCCGCTGCGTCACGCCGTGTTGAATCTGGCGCGGCCGGGGAACCAGACGCGCGTCATCCTGCTCGCGGTCGGGATCGGGAGCTTCTTCGTCATCGGCATCCGATCGCTGCAGACCAA
>JBKJRJ010000517.1:0-7551 GCA_046594705.1 Vicinamibacterales bacterium | reverse complement strand
TAGAGGACCCGGCCGCTGTCGAGCGACTTCACCTCGACGCCCCAGAGGCTCTGATCCATCACCGCGGCGTTGAAGATGCGGTCGAGGTCTGACGAGAGGATGCGCTCGGCGCGCGGGCCCGGCTGCGGCGCGGTGGATGGCGCGGCGTGCGTGCAACCCGCCACCACCACCAGGCTTGCGGCTACGCCACGACCCACGGCCGTGCCCCGAAGACCGGACAGAACCAAAGACCACCAGGCAGTCCTGGTGGTCTTCGTGATCGGTGTGAACGTGGTGACAGGGCCGGCGGCCGTGGCAGTCACGCTATTTCAGCGCGTCGAGTGCCTTGATGATGCCTTCGAGGGCGATGGAGTCAATCTTTGCCCCGGCATCTCCCTCGCGCCGGGCGTAGGCGTCGGCGCCCTTTCGCGCAAAGGCGACTTTCTCGTGCTTCTGGCCGTCTTCGTAAGCGATCGCGATGGTGACCTCGGGGACGTCCAGTCCGCTACCCGCAATCTGATCCACGAACGACGCAGCCCGCACGCTGGTCAGGGCGCTCAGCAGGGCATCGACCTTCGCCGGGTCCGCCGGCTTCCGCGCGGCGGCGATCTGCGTCCAGCCGTCCTTGCCGGTTTCCTTCTCGAACGTGATGGTCTGCCCGCCGCGCACGACCTCGATCCGCGTGGTGTTGAACGCGCGCGCGTCGAACAAGTCCTTGACGCGGAAGTCGTCCGCCGGTTTCTTGAGATCGTCCAGCAGGGCCGATTCGATCGTGAAGACCATCGGCCGCGACAGGTCCTTCGCATACACGACCCCCTCGCCGGCGCTCTTGCCGATGGCGAGGCCGGCCTGGGCGCTGCCCGAGGTCACCCGCACTGTGGCGGCCGGCGTGTCGAGGCCGTACTGCTCGAGGTCCGTCGCGTCGGCGGCGGCCACCGACTTCATCGGCGTGGTGTTCAGCCGTCCAACGATCCCTTCGATCGCTCCGAAGTCGGCGCGCGCCTCGATCGGCGCGCTGATCCGCCAGTCGGCGCCCTGCTTCGTCACCGTGATCGTCCGCTCGGCCGTTACGATCTCCATCCGCTCGACCTTGTCGCGATCGATCTTGAGGATGGTCTTGTCGCGCAAGTCGAAGCTGGACTTGTTGAATGTCGATTCCAGGTACGACGCCACGAGAAAGACGCGCGGACTGTCCGGAACCTTGGCGTAGAGGTCCGAACCGGTCGGAGTCTTCTGCCCGAGCAGCAGCGTGTGTTCCTTGCCGGCGAACGTAAAGGCCACCTCGATGCGCGCCGGATCGAGACCGTACTGCGTCACATCGGTCGCCTGGTCGTCGACAACGCGCTGGACTTCGAGCGACGCCAGGTTGCTGGCGATGCCGGAGAGCTCGGCTTCGTCCGCGGGCATGGCTGACGGCTGCGTCACCTGCCACGCCACTCCCTGCTTCTCGATCGTGGTCCGGTCGCCGGAGCTCGACTTGACGGTGATGCGGGCTATTTTGTCCGCCGTGACGGCGGCGAACACCTTGTCCTGCTTCTTGCCGTCACCGGGTTCGCGTTTCGAGTCGTAATAGAGGAAGCCGCCGAGAGCCGCCGCGATCACGACCAGGACGAGGAATGACCGGACGCCCTTCATTCAGCGTCTCCGCCACCAGGTCTGCACCCCGGCAAGGAGCACCAGGCCCGGAACGATCAGAATGGTGAGATAGAAGATGCGGCGCTCCTGGTCGGCGGTCAGGGTGATGCGCCGGTCCTCGGGATCGCGCGGCCGGATGGCGATGAGGTTCTCCTGCTGCGCCAGCCAGTTCACCGCGTTGAGGAACAGATCCCGGTTTCCCGAGATGCCGAGCGCGCCGTTGCTGGCGAAGTCGGAGTCGCCAAACGCCACCAGCCGCGTTTCCGCGGGCTTCGGCGTCTCGCCGTCCTTGGCCGGTTCCTTCGGGGCCGGCGGCGTGACGGCCGCGGCCGCAGACACCGCCGAGGCCAGCGCGACCGGCCCCTGCTTGTCCCCCTCGTCCATCTTCGCCGGCTGCCCGCCCGACAGGCTCTTCAGGTTCGACTCGGCCCAGCTGTTCTTGCTCGTCTCCACAATCCGCTGTGCGGTCCGGCCATTCGTGCCCCCCTCCACCGGGGACATCGACCGCGCCAGCGGATACGCCGACAGCAGGTTGAAATTGTCCGTGATCGGATGCGCCGGATAGCTCGCCGCGACCGGAACCGATTCGTCGGTGCCCAGCGAGAGCCGGCCCATGCCGCTCACGTCGAGGACGATGTCGTTGCCGGCGTCGATGCCCCATTCCTTCAACAGCGCCTCCAGCGCCGCGGGCTGCGGCTGATCCGCCTTGATGACCGGATCGAGCATCACCATCACCTTGCCGCCCTTCCCCAGGTAGGTCTTGACGGCGTCGATTTCCGGGCCCAGGAAGTCGGTCTTCGGTCCCGCGATGATCAACATGTCGGCATCGTCCGGCACGGCGCCCTGCTGGGCGAGGACGACCTTGTCGACCAGGAAATTGCCGGAGGTCAGCCCGGTCACGATGGCGTTGTAGCCGCTCTTGTCGGCGCTGGCCGTGTCCTTCTCGCCATGGCCCTGCGAGAAGTAGACCTTGGGCTGACGGCCCTGGATGACTTTGATCAGCGCGTTGGTGAGCTCCTGCTCGGCCTCGGAGTTCACCTTCTCGTTGCGCCCCTTGTAGTCGAACACGACCGTGCCGAGCGAGGTGACGCCGTACTGTTGCGCGATGCCGGGGCGTTTTTCGGGATCGATGTATTCAGCCGTGACCTGTTTCGACTGGTAGGTGTACTCGTCGAGGCGATCGCGGAACCGCTGAAACTCGTCGCTCCGCGCGAACACGCGGACCGTAACCGGCTCCTTCAGACCCTGCAGCACCTTCTTGGTCTGGTCCGACAGGGAGAACTGCCGCGCGGCGGTCAGGTCCCACCGTTTGTTGTGCCGGGTGCTCAGGTAGTTGATGGCGACGAGGATGCCGAACACCACCAGCACGCTGGCGGCCGCCAGCGTGCCGAAGCGCGCCTGGCGCCCGGAGAACGCCTGGACGATCTCGCGCCACTGGCTGAGCATGTAGAGCAGGGTGCAGACCAGTCCCCCGATCGCGAGGCCGTTGTAGTACTGCTGCCACTCCGGTTTCAGGAAGCGGATCGCGACCGCCGAGAAGACGAGCGCGACGCCGAGCCACCCGAGCAGGCCGAGTATGCGTTTCATCATGTTTACCCTCGCCACCTTTCGGTGTCGACCGACTTCGCCGTCAGGAAGAGGCCGAAGGTGATGAGGGTGAGGTAATAGAGCACGTGCTTGGTATCGATGATGCCCTTCGAAAAGTCATCGAAGTGTTCCGTGATCGAGAGCCAGGAGGTAATCGGGCCGATCGTCGGCCCCGCGGATTCCGCGAACCAGCCGACGATCCACAACAGCAGGAAGACGACGAACGAGATGATGCCGGCGACGATCTGATTGTTGGTCGTGCTCGAGATGAGCAGTCCCAGCGAGACGAACGCGCCGCCCATCAGCACGAGCCCCAGATAGGCGGCCACCAGCGGGCGCCACTCGGGATTGCCGTAGACGAACAGGATGCCCATGTAGGGCAGCGTCATCGCCAGCATCGCGAGGTAGAGTCCCAGCGCGCCGAAAAACTTGCCGAGGATGATTTCGACATCGGTCACCGGCGAGGTCAGCAGCAGCTCGATGGTGCCGGATCGCTTCTCCTCCGAGTAGGTGCGCATCGTGATCATCGGCATGATGAACAGGATGATGACCGACGCATTCTGCAGCACGTAGCGGATGACCTGCTGGTTGATGTTCATCGCGCCGCCGAACTGGGCCATCTGCAGGCTCTGCTTCACGAACGCCGTGAGGTAGAGGTAGAAGAAGACGCCGAACGGCAGCAGGAAGAAGCCGATGATGATGTAGGCAATCGGCGACGAGAAGTAGGAGCGCAGCTCCTTGTTCGCGATGGCCAGGATGTTACGCATGGGGGGCCTCCTCGACCGGCGCCGGCGCCGCGGGCTCGCCGGGCGTCTCTTCGGTCGTCACCTGCAGGAAGACCTCCTCCAGGCTGATGCGCATCGGGCGCAGCTCGAGCAGCCCCCAGCCGCGCGTGACGATCTCTCTCGACAGCTCGCGGCGGACGTCACGGCCGCGCTCGGTCTGCACCTCGAAGGCGCCGGTGCCCGGCCGCATGTCGGCCGGCGCGACCCGCGTCACGCCCGGCACCGCCGCCAGGATCGCGCCGGCATCCGCGCCGGCGGCGTCCACCTGCACGTACAGCGTCTCCGCGCCGCGCAGCCGCGCCGTCAGGTTGTCGGGCGTGTCCACCGCGACCACCCGCCCCTTGTTGATGATGACGACACGCTGGCAGGTCTGCGAGACCTCCGGGAGGATGTGCGTGCTCAGCACGATGGTGTGGCTGCCGGCCAGGCTGCGGATCAAGTTGCGCGTTTCGATAATCTGCTTCGGGTCGAGGCCCGCGGTGGGCTCGTCGAGGATCAGGACTTCGGGGTTGTGGATGATCGCCTGGGCCAGCCCGACCCGCTGCCGGTAGCCCTTCGACAGCTTGCCGCATGCGCGCCCCGCCATGTCGTCCACGTGCGTGCGCTGCATCACGGTGTTGACCCGCGACTTGCGATCCCCGGACGGCACACCCTTGATGCGCGCCACGAAATCCAGGTACTCCCGCACCGTCATGTCGGGGTAGAGCGGCGGTGTTTCCGGGAGGTAGCCGGTGCGCTTTTTGGCCTCGAGGGGATGGCTGAAGACATCGTAGCCGGCGACCATGGCCTGCCCTTCCGTGGCGGGCATGTAGCCTGTCAGGATGCGCATCGTGGTCGTCTTGCCGGCCCCGTTGGGGCCCAGAAAGCCGAGAATCTCGCCGGGCTCGACGCGGAAGCTCACGTCGTCGACGGCGGTAACTCGGCCGTAACGTTTCGTGAGGTGCTGGACCTCAATCACGACAGGTCTCCGTAATGTATAGAGGGAAAAGCCAATTATGGGCCAAGCCCTGATGATATTACGTTTCGGGGCCCTGGAGCATTACGACGGTGTAAGCCTGCGGTGGCCGACGTGGTAACTTATATATGAGAGATTGCTCATATATGCAGACATTGGCCCCCTCGCGCCTCCAGGATGCCGACACCGTTCAGGCGCTCGCCGACTTTTTCAGCATCCTGGGCGATCCCACCCGGGTGCGGATCGTGGACGTACTCGCTGCGGGAGAACGGTGCGTCTGTGACATCGCCGACGCGATCGGCATCAGCGAGTCTGCGATCTCGCACCAGCTGCGGCTGATGCGGGGCATGCGGATCGTCCGCGGCCGCCGCGAGGGACGCTGCGTCTACTACGCGCTCGACGACCAGCACGTGATCGATCTCTTTCAGCAGGGCCTGCGCCATGTCTCCGAGGAGCGCCGGTAATGGCCTCCTGCCAGCTCTGCGAGCTCCACGCCGAATCGGTGTTCAAGATCGAAGGGATGGACTGCCACGAGGAGGTCGCCATCCTCGAGCGCCGCCTGAAGAACCTGGCGGGGCTCGAGGCACTGCATGCCGACATCCTCGGGCAGCGGCTGAACATCAAGTACGACGCCGCGAAACTGACGACCGCCACCATCGCGGAAGCGGTGGCGCAGACGGGGATGCGCGCCTGGCTTGAGCACGAGCAACCCATCGGACCGGCGCCTTCCCCCGCGACGCGGCGCGTGTTCGTGGTGGCGTCGGGACTGCTGGCCGGGGTTGGCATGGCGCTCGAGTATGCCGGCCTCGATCACCGCGCCGTCGTGGCCACGTTCGCCCTCTCGATCCTGAGCGGCGGCGTCTACAGCGTCCGTCGCGCGATGCACGCCGCGCGCTCGCTGTCGCTCGACATCAACGTCCTGATGCTGGTCGCCGTCGGCGGCGCGATGGTCCTCGGCGAGTGGAGCGAAGGGGCGGCGGTGGTGTTCCTGTTCGCCCTGGCGCAGCTGCTCGAGGCGCGCGCCATGGAGCGGGCGCGCGGCGCGATCCGCGCGCTGATGGACCTGACGCCCGCGGAGGCGCTGGTGCGGGACGCCGCGTCCGGCGAGTTGCGCCGCGTCCCGGTGGAGGGCATCTCGATCGGCGCCCTCGTGGTCGTGAAGCCCGGAGAGAAGGTGCCGCTCGACGGGCGCGTGGCGGCGGGCGAGAGCCACGTCAACCAGGCGCCGGTGACGGGGGAGTCGCTGCCGGCCGAGAAGCGGGTGGGCGACGACGTGTTCGCCGGGACGATCAACGGTCGCGGCGCGCTCGACGTGCGGGTCACCCGGCGGCGCGGCGATTCGACGCTCGCCCGGATCATCGAGATGGTGGAGCGGGCGCAAGCCCAGCGCGCGCCGAGCCAGACCTTCGTCGAGCGGTTCGCCCGGGTCTACACGCCGGCCGTTCTCGTCATCGCGCTGGTCATCGCCATCGCGCCACCGCTGCTGCTCGGCGCCGGCTGGGGCGACTGGATCTACCGGGCGCTCGTGCTGCTCGTGATCTCGTGTCCGTGCGCGCTCGTCATTTCGACGCCGGTGTCGGTCGTGTCGGCGCTGGCCGCCGCGGCGCGTCACGGTGTCCTGATCAAGGGCGGCGCCCACCTCGAGCGCCTGGCGGCCGTGCGCGCTGTCGCGTTCGACAAAACCGGGACCCTCACGAAAGGCGACCTGCGGGTGGTCGCGATTACGCCGCTGAATGGCGCGGTGCCGTCGCGCATCCTGCAGCTGGCGGCCTCGCTCGAGCAGCACTCCGAGCACCCGATCGGTATCGCTATTGTCGCCCGCGCCCGCGCCGACGCCATGACGCTGTCGTCCGTGGCGGGGTTCCAGGCGCTGCCGGGCCTCGGCGCCGAAGGCGTGGTGGACGGGCAGCGCGTCGTCATCGGCAACCACCGGCTCTTCGACGAGCGCGGCGCGTGCCCCGCAGCCCTCCACCAGGCCATCGCGGCCGCGGTCGCCGCGGCCGGCGGCCAGACGCTCGTCATCGTCGGCGCGGACCAGCCGATCGGCATCATCAGCGTGGCCGACACTCCGCGCGAGTCGGCGCGCGATGCCGTCCGCCTGATGCGCGAGCAGGGCGTCGAGCACGTGGCGATGCTGACGGGCGATCACCACGCGGCCGCGCAGGCGATCGGCGAGGCCGTGGGGGTGGACGATGTTCGCGCCGGACTGCTGCCGGCCGACAAGGTGCGCGCCGTCGAGGACCTCCGCCGGCGCTACGGCACGGTGGCGATGGTCGGGGACGGCATCAACGACGCGCCGGCACTCGCGGTCGCCGACGTCGGCGTCGCCATGGGCGTCGCGGGTTCCGACGCCGCGCTCGAAACGGCCGACGTCGCACTGATGTCCGATGAGCTGGTGAAGATCCCGTACGCGCTGCGCCTGAGCCGCGTCACCGTCAGGAACATCCGCGCCAACGTGGCCATCTCACTGGGACTCAAGGCCACCTTCCTCGTCCTCGCCGTCATGGGCATCGCGACGCTCTGGATGGCGGTGGTTGCCGACATGGGCGCCTCGCTCATCGTGATTGCCAACGCGCTGCGCTTATTGCGCGAGTGAACGCGCCGACGGCA
>JBKJRJ010000486.1:0-12846 GCA_046594705.1 Vicinamibacterales bacterium | reverse complement strand
CCGCCGGGTCTGATGAGGAGGCGCGGATGCTGGCCTCGTCGGGACGCGAGTCGTTCGCCAGCCTGCGCGCCGGCAAGCCAATCCCGCTGCCCCCGCCGAGCCGTGAGTGGATCAGGGACATCATCCCGTTCGACGTCAACGCGCTCGAGGCGCTGCAGTCGATCTCGATGGTCGGGTCGCCGCCAACGGTGCGTGCCGGCATGGCGGCGTTCGTCGAGCGCATGCGGCCCGACGAGCTGATCGTCGTCTCGCACATCTACGCACATGCCGCGCGGGTGCGGTCGCTCGAGATCGTCGCCGACGTGGCGTAGGGGTGCGCTACTTCACGGCGCCGAGGTGCGTGTCGAGCCAGTTGAGCACTTCCCTGAACAGGCCGCGGATGTCCTGGGGCACGTGACCGCCGTCGAGGATGACGGCTTTCTTGAGTGGCGCCGGCGGGCCGAGCAACTCCAGGAACCGCCGCTGGTCCGCGAGCGGCACGCCGAAGTCGTCCTTGCCATTGACCAGCAGCACCGGGATCTTGACCCGCGGCGAGAAGTTGGAGGGATCCACTTCCGGCAGCGCACTGTAGCGGAGGCCGCCTGAGGCGAACACCGCGGCCTTGAAGCGTGGCTCGAGGGAGACGGGGATCGGTCCGAAGTACGCGCCCATGCTCATGCTGTAGTAGGCCAGCCGCTGCCGGTCGATGTCCTGGCGGGTTTCAAGATAATCGACCGCGCGAAAAACATCCTTCGCCCACTGGATCTGCATGTCGCGCGAGCCGCTGCGTCCGGGCTGCGCGCCGCCACGTCGCTCGTAGGTGCCCTGGTAGACCGGATACAGCACCGCGCGTCCCCCTCGCACGAGGAAATCGAACGTCCCGATATCGAGGCTGGCGCTGGACGGGACCTGCCGCGCGTAGGCGGTCGGGAACAAGACGACCGTCTGATATGGCGGTGTCGCGTGCTTGGGCAGGAACAGGTAGGCCGGCACGCGTTCGTTGCCATAGGCGGCCGCGAAGCTGACCTTTTCCTTGCGCCAGTAGGGAGAGCTGTCGTCGGTCGAATCCACGCGTGACGCGAGCGGCGTGCGGTCGTACTCGTAGAAGCGCCGGTAGATCGCAAATTGGTCGTCTGAGATCGGGACGATGGTGGCAGGGTCTGGCCTGAGGCGTCCGACCGGGTCGCCGGCGGCGTCGGCCGGACCAAGGCTCCTCACCAGCCGCAGCCCGAACGTTTCGCCACGATCCCAGGGCTCCCGCCCGTCCTCCTCGGCGAACCGGTAGCTCGGCTCGTTCCACCCGCCGCCGAGGATGTAGCGCTTCGATCCGCCGACCACCTCGTTGGCGCACCACTCCTTCACGTTGCCGGCCATGTCGAGCGTGCCCCAGGGCCCGAGCCCGGCGCGCGATCCCGCCTTCGTGGGCCCCTTGCCGTCGAAATTGCTCAACTGCAGAATGTCGGAGTAAATCTCGTCGGTTCCCGACGCCCGGTACCAGTGATAGATCGTCGGCAGGCGCTTGCCCATGAACTCCGCGTAGGCGGCCGCCTCGAACCAGCTGATACCCCCGACCGGGTAGTCTGCCTGTCCCTCGGAGTAGCTGCCGAGCACCCACGTGGCCGGGCCTAAGCGGCCGGTCGTGTCGCGAAAGCGGGCCATCGCCTCATCGAACGAGAGCACGCGGCCGTGGTCGGCGAAGGGCGCCGTCCAGTACTTCGCGTCGCGGTAGCCTCCCGCGTCGATGAAACCTTTGTAGGCCCCCTGGCTGACCTCCAACTGGTCGATCCAGTAATCGGGGAGCGTGACCATCGGCGCGACACCGGCCCGGTAGGGCCCGCCGGGCACGAACACCATGCCCGGGGCCACATCGGCCTCCGGCGTCAGCTTCACCGGCGCGCGTCCCTGCAGTGCGCTCACTTCCAGCGTCCTGTATCCGGGCTTGCTGAGGCGAACACGGTAATACCCGAACGGCACACGCACCGTGACCGGCGACAGCCCGATGTCCTCCCACGCCCCGTCCATGTCCGCGTAGTTCCGCAGCTCGATCTGCGCACCCGCGGGGTCGCTGATCAGGCTGAAGTCCACCCATCCCGCGCGCAGGGTGGCAATCTCTTCCGGCGCGTAACGTTCCGCCTGCCTCGCGAGCCGTACGGCATGCATCGATCGGCCGCTGAGCCCCAGGCGTTCGATCTCCGGGATGGCCACCAGCCGCGCCCATCGGCCCTCCCTGACCTGCACCGTCTGCCATGCGCCGGCGCCAGCCGCGCCGATCAGCAGCAGCGCCGCCGGGATCAGCACCGCGGGACGTCGCCACGCCGCATTGGGCTGGCGCGTCAGGCCCGCCTGTGCCGCGGCCAGATCGGCGCGGATCTCCGACGCGTGCTGGTACCGCTCCGCCGGTGCCTTGGCGAGCGCGTGCGCCACGATCGCGTCCACGCCGGCGGGTACATCTGCCCTGACACTGGAGGCCGGCGCGGGGTCGTCCCTGAGAATCGCCGTCATCAGTCCGATGTCGCTGCTCGACGCGAAAGGCCGCCGGCCCGCGAGCATCTCGTAGAGCACGGCCCCCAGCGAAAACAGGTCGGAGCGCCCGTCCACCGGCAGCCCTTGCGCCTGCTCCGGCGACATGTAGGCGGCCGTTCCGATGATCAGTCCAGGGGCGGTGCCGACCGCCGACATCGTCGCATCGGTGGGCCGTTCGATCAGCTTGGCCACCCCGAAGTCGAGTACCTTCGCGCGCCCGTCTCGAGTGATGACGATGTTCGCGGGTTTGATGTCGCGGTGCACAATCCCGGCGGCGTGCGCCGCCTCGAGCGCCGCCGCGATGTGCGCCGCGTACTCCAGGCTACGGGCCAGAGGCAGCGGCCCTCGCGCGAGGAGCACGTCCAGGGCGGTGCCGTCCACCAGCTCCATCGCGATGAAGGTGATCCCCTCAGCTGCGTCCACTTCGTAGATGGTGACGATATTGGGGTGATTCAGCGCGGAGGCGGCGCGGGCCTCCTGGACGAAACGGCGCCGCCGGTCTTCGTCATGGGTCGCTTCCGCCGACAACACCTTGATCGCCACCTGGCGTTCGAGCTGGGTATCCACGGCGCGGTAGACTACGCCCATCCCGCCGCGGCCCAGCTCGCCTTCGACGCGGTAATGGGAAATCGACGTCACCGGCCGGATTATATGAGGGGTTCGGGTAGGATGGGCCGTTCCTCATTCAAGGAGCCACATGACATTGCGAACCGTCGCGATCTGCGCCGCCCTCGTTGCCTGGCTGGGTGCCGGGCCGGCAGCCCGCCAGGGCGCTCAGCTGACTCAGGACTCCGACGCCAGGATCCCGGCCGGCGCCAGGGTGTTCATCGGTGCGGTCGAAGGGGGATACGACATCTACCTGGCCGCCGCCCTTCACAAAAAAGCCGTCCCGATCATCATCGTCAGCGACAAGGCGAAGGCCGACTTCGAGCTGTCGGGCGTCACCGAAAGCGAAAAGGCGGGCTGGGCGAAAATCGTTTTCTGGGGCAATAGCAGCTCGAGCGAACAGGCCAGCGTCAAGATGGTGAACCTGAAGTCGGGCACCGTGGTATGGGGCTACAACGTCAACAAAGGCAGCTCCATGCGCGGCAAGCAAAGCTCCGCGGAAGCCTGCGCGAAACACCTCAAAGAAAAAATCGAGAAGGGATCGTAACGATGCAAAAGCTCTGCGCGCTGCTCTTCGTGGCCCTCATGCTACCCACGGTCGCGGCCCAGGTCCCCGCCGGGAGGCTCAAAGCGGGAGCGACGGTGTTCGTGCACCCGATGCCGGACGGCTTCGACACCCACTTCAGAGCGGCGCTCGCCAAAAAGAAGGTGCCTCTCGTGGTGGTCGATTCGCGTGACCATGCGGACTACGAGATCAAGGGCACGTCCGATACGCAAAAAGCTGGCGCTGCCAAGAAGATCTTCATGGGCAGCTGGCACTCCGACGAACAGGCATCCATCAGCGTCACCGGTGTGCAGTCCGGCGAAATCCTGTTCGCCTATTCAGCGAACAAGAAGAACTCCGCGCACGGCAAGCAGACCACCGCCGAGGCGTGCGCGAAGCACCTGAAGGACGCCATCGAGAAAGGGAAGTAGCGCCGGTCGCTCAGACCTTGTGCAGCTCGCCAATGTCGGGCTTGGCGCCGGTGATCCATCCCTTGGCGATCTCGTAGAGGACGATGGGCTGCGGCTGGTTCACCTCGAGGAACACGGCCGAATGCACGTCGACCCCGATCAGGACGATATTGGGATCGTCGGGTGTGCCGGCCTTGGGATCGCCGTTGTTGAACCAGGCCCTCCAGTCAGGCGCGTACAGTTTCTCGATCGTGTCGCGATCCCGGGAGACCTTCGCCAACCCCGCCACGGAAATCCATTCGCGCGTCCGGTCCTTGTAATACGCGAGATTCACATGCGCGTCGGCTGCCAGGTCATCGAGCTTGCCGCTCGACGATGAGGTGACGAACCAGAGGTCGGCGCCGGGCGCGTGTTTCTGATTGGCCATCGCGCGCGAAACCAGGTGTCCATCGCTACGACGTGTGGTGAACATCGCGGTCTCGAGGTCCTCGATCATCTGGTAGAGCTTTGCCAGTTCCTTACGGGTGCTATCCATTCGTTGAGTGAGTGCAAGGGGAACGCCACCTCGTATACTCGGCGGATGAGAGTTCGCGTCGCCCTGCTGCTTCCCGTTGCCGCGCTCTGGCTGCTGAGCGTCACGCCGCGCGCTCAGGCGCCGGCTCAGCCTTCCGGCGTCGACCTCGTCAGGGCCACCTACACGAAGTACGAGCACATGGTGCCGATGCGGGACGGGGCTCGTTTGTTCACGTCCATCTACGTTCCGAAGGACACGGCCCAGGCGTACCCGTTCCTCATCACGCGCACGCCCTATAGCGTGGCGCCCTACGGCGTCGATCAGTACAAGGCCGCGCTCGGGCCGTCGGATCACTTTCAGAAGGACGGGTTCATCTTCGTCTACCAGGACGCGCGCGGGCGCTACCTGTCGGAGGGGCAGTTCCAGCAGGTCCGGCCGTTCAAGCCGAACAAGGGGCCGAAGGAGATCGACGAGAGCACCGACACCTACGACACCATCGAGTGGCTGTTGAAGAACGTCGCCAACCATAACGGGCGGGCCGGCATGGTCGGCGTCTCGCAGCCGGGCTTCCACGTCGCCGCCAGCATCATCAACTCGCATCCTGCGCTCAAGGCCGCGTCGCCGCAGGCCCCCACCGCCGACTACTACATGGGCGATGACGTGTATCACAACGGCGCCTTCATGCTGGGCGCGAACTTCGGGTTCTATTCCGGGTTCGTCGAGCGCGGCGCACCGGAGCCGCCGAAGCCGGCCCTCCGCTTCGATCCCGGCACCGCCGACATGTACGATTTCTTCCTGCGCACGCCGGTGCCGCTCGGGCGCATGAACGCGGAGCTGTTCGGTGGGAAGGCGACCTACTGGCAGGAGATCGTGGACCACACCACCTACGACGACTTCTGGAAGACGCGCTCGCTGTGGCGGTTCATGGACGGCGTGACGTGCGCGGTGCTGAACGTGGGCGGCTGGTTCGACGCCGAGGATCCGATGGGGCCGCTCCATATCTACCGCGCGGTCGAGAGGAAGCACGGCGCCCCGCCGAACCTGCTGGTGATGGGGCCGTGGTCGCACGGCGGCTGGAGCCGCGGCCCGGGCACCACGCTCGGCAACCTGAACTTCGCCATCAACACCGGCGAGTTCTTCCGCGAGCGCATCCAGTTTCCGTTCTTCATGGAGCATCTCAAGGACAAGCCGGCGACGCTGCCGGAGGCCTGGATGTTTCTGACCGGGATCAACGAGTTCCGTCGCCACGAGACCTGGCCACCGAAGGGGCTCCAGGCGACGACCCTGTATTTCGACGCCGGCGGGACGCTCGCCGAGCGTCCACCGCGCGGGAGTGCTGCCTTCGATGACTACGTCAGCGATCCCAACCGGCCGGTGCCGTATGTCGGATATATCGCCGGCGGCATGACGAGCGACTACATGACGGAGGATCAGCGCTTCGCGTCGCAGCGCCCGGACGTGCTGGTCTACCAGACCGCGCCGCTCGACCGCGACATGATCATCGCCGGGCCGATCCAGGTGGCGCTGCACGTGTCGACCACGGGGACCGACGCGGACTTCGTCGTGAAGCTCGTGGACGTCTATCCCGATGACTTCCCGACGCCGGCGCCCGCTGCCGGACAGCCCGCGCGCGCCAACGCGGTGAAGATGGGCGGCTACCAGCAGCTGGTCCGCGGCGAGCCGTTCCGGGGCAAGTTCCGCAACAGCTTCGAGAAGCCTGAGCCCTTTGCGCCAGGCGTGCCGGCCGCCATCACCTACCAGCTGCCCGACGTCTACCACGCCTTCCGGAAAGGCCACCGCATCATGGTCCACATCCAAAGCACGTGGTTCCCGTTGATCGATCGCAATCCCCAGGTCTTCATGGAGATTCCTGCCGCCAAGCCGTCCGATTTCCGCAAGGCGACCCACCGCGTTTATCGCTCGGGCCCGACCGCCTCCGGCCTCACGCTGATGGTCGAGAAATGAGCGCTGAGACACGGCGGGTGGTTCTGGACCATAATTTCATCTCATGACGAGACTGTGGCGGCTGCTCGGGATGGCGGCCGCGTTGAATCTGACGGTAGGCGCCGCGATCGCCGCGGCCCAGACGGTCATGGTGAGGAATGCGCCGGCGGGCTCGAACGTCGAGGTCCGGCTCAACGACACCGTCGCCGGGACGGGCGCCGCGGGCGCGGACGGCGTGTTCAATGCCGATCTGAAGATGCCCGAACCCGGCGAGATGGACACCAACGTCTACGTGGACGTGTGCCAGGCCATCCGGCGCGTGCTGGTGGTCGATCGCAACACGCGCCCCTCGCCGCCCCCTGCGGGCTGCGATCGGCGCGAGGTCAGCGGCCTCTTCCTGGTGAAGCGGGTGCACACGCTGGTGGTCGATGTCGGCAGACCGCAGCCGTCGATGCTGCTGGTCAGGGGCGCCTACACGCCCCCCACGCCCCCGACGGTCGAGGGGGAAGAGGCGCCCAAGGAACGGCGTCCCTCACCCACGGGCGTGACGCTGTTCGGCGGAGCCGGCCTCGGCAAGCTCCGCGACGCATTCGCCATCGCCTGCGGCAACGCGCCGGGGTGTGACGGCAAAGACGGCGGGCTGGGCTACTCCTTCGGCGGCACCTTCTGGTTCACCCCCTGGCTCGCGGCCGAGGGCGGCTACCTGAAGCCCCGCCGCGTCACCGCCAAGGGGGGCGACACCTTCTCTTTCGACACCACCTTCGACGTCGATCTGTTTCCGATCGTGGCCAAGGTCGGGATTCCGGCGGGTCCTTTCCGGCCCTACGGACTGTTTGGCACCGCGTTCCACCAGTCCAGGCTCGCCTCCACCGAGACCATCGACGCCGCGACGCAGTCGTTCGCGCAGCGGACGCACGGCTGGGGCATGATTTACGGGGGCGGCGCCGAAGGCTGGGTCACCTCGAAGGTGGCGCTCTACGGCGAAGTGAGCTTCACGCGAATCAAGGGGCAGGCGGAAGACGACGGGGAAGGGCTGGTCGACGACCGGCTGCGGTTCCTCGGCTTCGGCGTCCGCATCCGCCTGTCTCGCTAGTCCCCGGGAACCGTGGTTCGTCACATAACTCCCGAGCGGGGCATCCCGCCTCGCGGCGTGACTCCTCGCTTACATACGGCCGGTATGCTCGCTCGTCGCGCCTTGCGATCCGGGCGCCACGCTCGGGACTTATGCAACGATCCACGTTTCCAGGGGACCAGCGGCTACGATCCGCTCAGTCCGACCTGCAGCAGCTCGACCTCGAAGACCAGCGTCGTGAACGGCGGGATCGAGTTGTTGCGCACGCCGCCATAGGCGAGCGACGGCGGGATCACCAGCTTCCGGACGCCGCCGGCTTTCATGCCGACCAGGCCCTGATCCCAGCCCGCGATCACCTGCTGGATGCCCAGCGTGAAGGTGAAGCCCGTCGTGCCGGCTGACGTGTCGAACTTGAGCCCCTTCGAGTCGGGCTTGGTCGGATCGTACAACCATCCCGTGTAGTTGACCGTGATCAGGCTGCCCGGCTTCGCGTCGGCACCGGTGCCGAGCCGAAGGTCTACCTGGCTGAAGGGGGCAAGAGACGAGGGGCCGGTGGCGTTATCCCCGCAGGCCGCCACGCCCAGCAGCACGGCGCACGCGGCGAACGGCAGAATCCGGGAGGCGAATCGCGCAAGGGCAAGAGTCACGAGATAAATATGACACAACTCGGTGGGCCGAGGCGCCCGGGGCCGTCGGGAGTCGGGAATTGGGAATTGGGAATTGGGCGTTACGTCCGCTGCGCCACACGATGCCGCGCGACGTCAGCCGCGGCGCGGGCACGCTCGGTGTTGACGGCGCCCGTGAACTGGGCGCCGTCCTGAAGGGTCAGCTTCTTGGTGATCACGGTGGCGTTGACGTGGGCCCCGGCTGAGACGTGCAGCGACTCGGTTTCGATCTGTCCCTCGAAGTGACCGTGCACCGTCACGGCCCCCGCCGCCGCCGCGGCATGCACCTGCGAGTGCGCCGCGATCGTCAGGTGGTGCCCCGGCAGCTGAATCGAGCCGTCGAAGATACATTCGATCGTCAGGTCCTCACCCGCGGTGAGGTCGCCGTTGATCCGGAGCGGCGCGTTGAGCTGCACGGGCATCACTCATAGTGCCACGAATGCCGCGCCGGCGCGCGATGGTTACCTGGCCTGCGCCTTCATCTTCCTCATCCGCGCGCCCATCGCCTGCAGCTCATCCCGGCTGAACACGCCGCGAGCCGTGCGGAACATCGGCCCCTCTTCCTCCTGGATGTGATGCTCGATGCTCTCCTTCAGCACTTTGAACTTCGCACCCCACTGCTCGTCGCTCCGCGACACCTCGCGCAGCTCCTTCAGGATGAGGTCGGCGACGTGATGTTCCTGGAAGCCTTCGAGCACGATGTCGCGCGCCTCGGGATGCACCTTCAGCGCCGGATAGAGGATTTTTTCCTCGATCAGCTCATGCGCGTTGAGCTCCGACTCCAGCATCCGCAACAGCTCGCCCCGCGCCTTCACCGCGCGCTCGGTGGTGTTGGTCCCCTGTTCGAGCAGATCCTCCAGCCGCCGGTGGTCGGTCTCGAGCAGGGTAATGGCGTCCGGTTCGCCGGGCATCCGGCTGGTCAGGGTCGCGACCGCGCCGGCCAGCACGCCCTTGACGGTGGTGGCGGTCGAGCGAAGTGCGGACGGCTTTTTCGGCGCCGGCCGCTTCCTCGTCGTCCGTGTCGCCGCCGCCCGCGCCGCGACCTTGCGACGCGCCGTCTTCTTCGTCGCGGTGGTCGTCTTCGTGATCCGGCGCGGCGTCCGCGTCGACGGCTTCTTCGACAGCTTCTTCGACGGCTTCCGGTTCACGGCTTTCTTTACTGTCCGCTTCGCCACATCGCACTCCTTTGCGCCCAGACACCTTCATCCGAGCACCTTTCGCATCCTTAGGACGACGACCCGAGAAGTATGATGGAGTGTGACCCCCATTTCATCCCTCGAGGATCAGGCGACCGGATTGGCAAGACGCGGCGACTTCGGGGTCGAGGCCCGCGGTGTGAACGAGCAGCTGACCAAGGCGGCGCCCGACAACGCCGCGGCCTGGACCCGTCTCGGCCGTTGCTGCCTCGAGCTGGGCCAGCTCGACGAAGCCACCGCCGCGCTGGACGCCGCGCTCGAACTGAATCCACAGAACACCATCGCCAGCAGCCTGCAGCAGGAGGTCTCCCGCCGGCGCGCCAAACTCAGTCCCGCGATCCAGCCGGTCAAGAAACCGCGAAAGGCGACGTCCGGCAAGCGCGAAACGCCGGTCGTCGGCGGCTTCGGCCGGCCCGAATTCGCGACGCTCGGACAGCTGGCGGCACCGGCGGCCGTCGACGCGCTCGGTCCGCGGGTCGAAGCCATCCTGATGGCCCTCAGCGACCGGCCGTTTGCCGACAAGGTGGTCGAGGCGCGCCACCGCGCCGGGCAATCGGGCGGCAAGCTGTATCGCCGCAACAGCTTCTACCCGGGCGGCGCCGGCCACATCTACGCGATGCATCACGGCGGCCGCTGGGAGCCGCAGTTCAATATCGGCTTCTTCGCCGCCTCGCGGTGGGGCCGTCACGCCATCCGCGCCGGCCTCGGCTTCAATCTCGCGCCCGGCGAGGCCGATCGCGAGCAAGAGGCCGGACAGGAGCGCATCCTCGCGCAGTTCGAGCGGTTTCAGCTGCTGCTGTCGTCGGAGTGGCGCCAGCTCCTGACCGACTGGATGGGGGCGAACGGCGGCTTCATCCAGCACGGCGATCAGCCGCCATCCACCGATCTGCTGCCGAGGGACGCCGTCAGCTGGCTGGTGGACGCCAGGCCGCGCGAGCACCAGTGGATCTTCTGCGGCCGGTGGTTCTTCCTCGACCGGTCCGCCGATGCCGGGATGATGGAGAACGCCACGCGGTTGACGCGCGCCATCGAGCAGGCTTTCATCGATCTGCTGCCGCTGTGGATGAGCGTCTACCGGGGGAATTAGAAAGGCGCATGGCGTAGAGCTCCATGGCTCAGGGTTCAGAGCTCAAGCCGCTGACGCGCGTGCTGGCGGCGCAGGTGCCCGGCGGCAGCCGCGTCAAGGGGCGCGCGTATCACCTCGACGGCGCGGTGCGGAAGATCACGGGCACGCCGTGGTCGGCGGACTCCCTCGTCCAGGGGGAGCGCAGCTATGCGGTCCGCATCGACCGCAATAAAGGCGGCGCGTTCACCGCCTCGTGCGACTGCCCCTACTTCGAGGATCGCTTCGTCGTCTGCAAACACATCTGGGCGTCGCTGCTCGAAGCGGAACGCCGCGGCTTCCTGCTTGGCGACGCCGCGTTGCCGGACACCGCCAGCATCGAGCCGATTGATGCCGCGGCGGTCTCCGATCCGGAATTCGCCACGCCGGCCGAGGTCGCCCGAAAGGCGGGACGCGAGAAGGCCCGCAAGCCGCGGCCCTGGGAGCAGTTCCTCGAGGAGTTCTCCCGCAACCTGACCGAGACGCCCGCGCCGCGTTTTGCCGACGCGCAGCTCGTCTACATCATCGATCGCGCCCAGACGATCGCCGGCGACACGCTCGCGCTCGACCTGCAATCGCGCCAGCGAAAAAAGAACGGCGAATGGGGACGGCCCAAGCCGGCGCCGGTCGGCAGCGCCGACCTCGGACACCTGCCCGACGCGACCGATCGCCAGATCGTTCCGCTGCTGCTGGGCGCCGGGGACCCGCATACCACCGGGTACCTGAGCCAGTTCGCGCGGCCCTCCTTCCGCCTGGCCGCCCCGCTGGTGGAACGTGCGCTGCCCCTCATCGCGCAGTCCGGCCGCGCCTTTCTCCGCGTCCAGCCTCCGCCCGGCGAGCAGTTGCTCCAGCTCGCATGGGACGACGGGCCGTCGTGGAGCTTCCGGCTGGAGATCGTCCACGCCTCCGGCGACGAGGGGTTTTCGATCGACGGCGCCCTGGTGCGCGGCGGCGAGCGGCTGGCCGTCCGCGCCCCCTGGCTCGTCCTCGCCAGCGGTTATATCGTCCACGGCAGCCGCATCGCCCGGCTCGATCCCCGCGGCGCGTTCGTCTGGCTGTCGCAGCTGCGCGGATCCGGACCCATGGTCATCCCCCCTGGCGCCACCGGTCAGCTGCTCGACGTGCTGGCGCGCTCAGGGGTGGACCCTTCGGATCTTCCGGAGGAGCTGCAGTTCGAGATCGTCAACGAGTCGCCGCGGCCGTCGGTGAGCGTCCGCGCTGACGCGCGCGGAACGCCCGCGACGCCGGCGACCAGCCTCAACGCCACCGTCACGTTCGACTACGGCGGACACCTCGTCTCACCGGGCTCCGGCGCCACGACGTTCGACCCGGTGCGCCGGCTCCTGATCCGGCGCGACGTCAACGCCGAACAGGCCGCGATCGCCCGGCTGGCGGAGGCCGGCTTCTGGCGGCAGTGGGACTACGAGTCGGCGAAGCAGCACTACGCCATCAGCGTGGCGCGGTTTCCGGCCGCCGTCCGCGAACTCGTGGCCGAGGGCTGGCGGGTCGAGGCTGAAGGACGCACCTTCCGGTCGGTCGAGACCATGCGGTCGGACGTGCGGTCCGGCATCGACTGGTTCGAGCTCCATGGCTCGGTCGATTTCGGCGGCGGCCAGGTCGTCGCCCTGCCGCGGCTGCTCGACGCCTTCCGGCACGGCCGCGCGACCGTGGCGCTGGACGACGGCACCACGGGCATCGTCCCGGAGGCATGGCTGCGGAGCTGGGCCGGGATCGCCGGCGTCGGCGAAACGACCGGCGATCACGTGCGCTTCCGGATGTCGCAGGTGGCGCTGCTCGACGCGGCGCTCGAAGCGCAGCCGGCGGTCCGGGTCGACGAGCAGTTCGCGCGTGTGCGCGATGAATTGTCGTCGTTCAGCGGCATTTCGCCGCTTGACGCAGCCCCGTCGTTCGCCGGCCAGCTGCGCGACTACCAGCGTGATGCGCTCGGCTGGTTCGCCTTCCTGCGGCGCTTCGGGTTCGGCGGCTGCCTGGCCGACGACATGGGCCTGGGGAAAACCGTCATGGTACTCGCCTGGCTCGACCGACTTCGCGCGTCCAGCGCGGCGGTGGGGCCTTCGCTGGTTGTCGTGCCTCGCTCGGTCGTCTTCAACTGGAAAGAGGAGACCGAGCGCTTCGCCCCTCAGCTGAAAGTGCTCGACTTCAGCGGCGCCGACCGTTCCGTCGAAGACATCGACCGCTACGACATCGTCCTCACCAGCTACGGGACGCTGCGGCGCGACGCGCTGCTGTTGAAGGACGTCGAGTTCGAATACGCGATTCTCGACGAGGCG
>JBKJRJ010000246.1:0-3590 GCA_046594705.1 Vicinamibacterales bacterium | reverse complement strand
CTCGACAAACTCCATCTCCTGCGCGCGCGCGGCCTTCATCCGCTCGATGAACACGGCGCTCTGGAGCGCGACCGTCCCCTGCGTGGTCATCGCCGCCAGCAGCTCGAGGTCGTCCTGGGCGAAGTCCCCTTTTCGTTTGTTCAGCGACTGGGCGACGCCGATGATCTCCCCCCGCACTGTCCGAATCGGCACACAGACGATGTTGCGGGTGATGAAGCCGGTCTGTTCGTCGATGCTGCTGTTGAAGCGGGGGTCGGTATAGGGCTCGTGGATGATCAGCGGCTCTCCCGACGTGAAGACGTGCCCGGCGATGCCGCTGCTGTTGAGCAGCCGGATCTCGCGCTTGATGTGTCCCTGCGCGACGCGGGAAAACAGCTCGCCGGTGGCGGGGTCGTTGAGGAACAACGAACTGCGCTCGGCGTCGAGCTGGGTGGTGGTCATGTCGACCAGCGCATGCAGCACATCGTCCAGGGCGTCGAACGCGGCCATGCGGCGCGTCACTTCGAGCAGTAGCTCGACGAGCCGGAGCCGGTCGGTGCGGCGGCGCTGCCGCGCGGCGGGCGGCAGGTCGACTGCGGGGACGGGCAGGGGGTGGATCGGTGCGGGCGTATCGCTGTTCATGACGTCACTCGGGATTCCAATTGGTCGCGCAGCTCGCGCACGGTGGCCTGGAGCTGGGCGATCTCGCCGCGATCGAACGCGCGGGCGCTGGACAGCGCGGCATCGGCGCCGGCGGATTCGCGTTCGAGGGCATCGCGCAGGGTGGCGACAGTCGCGCGCAGCTGCGCGAGTTCGTGCTGCGCCTGTCCGACGGCAACGGTGACGGCTTCGTCGCGGCGGGCGCGCTCGGTTTCAAGCTCGTCGCGCAGCACCGACACCGTCGCGCGCAACTGGGCGCCCTCGGCCTTGGCGTCGGAGGTGGCGCGGACGACCGCGGCCTCCTGTTCCGCCAGGGCCAACTCGAGACGATCGCGCATCGCCGCGAGGGCGTTCCGCATGTCGCGCAACTCGAGAGGCAGGCCGGCGCCGTCAGCCGTGTCTGTCATTTTCAGTGGCAAGGATACCCTCACCGGCGCCGGGATCGCACGTGGAAGTTGGCGGACGCGCCTTGCCGAAAGCCCACGGCGCGCATACGATGCCCGGGTGAGTGGCGAAAGTCTCCTCGCGTGCGGCAGGCCGGCGGGTTTGCCAGGCTGGTCGCGCCGGGCCTTTGTCTTCGCGGGCGCCTCGGTCCTGCTGTCGGCGCGAGCCGGCGCGCAAGGCGCGACGGTCTCCGCGCAGGAGCTGATCGATCGGATCCGTGGCGGCGCCGGGGTCCCCTGGCGTGAGACGACCGTGGACACCTTCAAGGCCGGCGATCCCGCCACCACCATCACGGGGGTGGCGGTGACGCCAATGGCGACGCTTGGCGTCCTGCGCAAGGCCGCCGCCGCGGGACGCAACCTGGTCATCACGCTCGAGCCCACGTTTTACACGGGAAACGATCTCCCCGGCGCCAGGTCCGGTGACCCCGTCTACCTCGCGAAGAAGGCCTTCATCGACGAGCACCGCCTGGTGATCTGGCGCTTTTCCGACCACTGGCTGGCGCGCAAGCCGGACGAACTCGCGGTGGCGCTGGCAGGGGCGTTGGGCTGGACCGCCGGCACGGCCGCTCGCCCCGGGCTCTATGCCACCGCCCCGACCACGCTGGGACGCATCGCGGCACACGTGCGGGCCACGCTGGGCATCAGTGGCGGCATGCGGGTTGTCGGCAGTGCGGACCGCGCGATTCGGACGATCGCCCTCAGCCCCGGCACGACGTCCATCGCCACGGCCGTCGATCTGCTCGCACATGCCGACCTCCTCGTCTGCGGCGAGCCGCGCGAATGGGAGGCGGTGGAATACGTGTTCGACTCGTCGTTCGCCAACCAGACCAGGAGCATGATCTCGATTGGTCGTCTCGTCTCGGTCGAGCCGGGGATGCGGGCGTGCGCCGCGTGGCTGCGAACGCTCGTCCGCGAAGTGCCGGTTGAATTTTTCGCGGTTGGTGATCCGTACTGGAGGCCGGCGCCATGACCGCGGCCGAAGCGATCGAGCGCATTCAGCAGAAGCTTGCGGCCGAGGGGATCGGGTGGCGGGCCGGGGGGCGCGACACGTTCAAGGCCGGTGATCCTGCGACCGCGGTGCGCGGAATTGCGACCACCGGGATGTCTACGCTCGACGTGCTGCAGCGCGCGGCGGCGAAGGGGCGGAACCTCGTCATCACGCACGAGCCGACGTTCTACAACGATCGGGACCTCGCGACGGGACTCGAGGCCGATCCGATCTACCGCGCCAAGCAGCGATTCGTCGCCGAGCACGGCATGGTGGTGTGGCGATTCCACGACCATGCGCACCAGCTGAAGCCGGATCCCCTCGTCGCCGGCTCGGCCAGGGCGCTGGGCTGGACAGCGTACGCCTCCCCCACCGAGCCGCGCCTCTACATCCTGCCGGTGACGACGCTGCGCGCTCTCGCGTCCGAGGTGGCGCGCCGGCTCAACGACCGCGCGATACGGGTGGTCGGCGATCCCGACATGAAGGTGAGCCGTGTCGTGCTCGGCCCAGGCTACGGCATGCCGCCGCTCACGAGCGCGGTGGACGTGGCCGTCGGTGGGGAGATTGCCGAGTCAGGCGGCAACGCGGCATACGCGCTCGACGCCGCGGCGGCCGGGATGCCGAGGGGCATGATCATCCTCGGCCACATGATGTCGGAGGATCACGGCATGATGGAGGTGGCGGCGTGGCTGCGCACCTTCATGACTGGCGTGGCGGTCGAGTTCGTGCCCGCCGGGGAGCCGTTCGCGCCGTCGATGTAAGGGCGGGCGCGCCTGCGTCGCGGGGTCACAGAGGGTGGCGCCCTTCACTATCGCGGAATCACGCCGCCGCCGCAGTGCAAAAGCGCACAGGACAGCCGGCAATCGCGAATCGCTCCTCACATCCGGAACAGACGGGTCAGCTTGACGGTGAACCCGCGGTTGAGCGTCGAGGACTGCCTGGCAGCCGGCGACAGCGTATCGCGGCCGTCGCTGTAGACGAGGAAGATCTCGCTGCCCGGGCTGAATTCCCACCGGTAGCGGATGTTGGTCGTCACGAGGGCCGCCGAGGAGTTGTACTGCACGAGCGCCGCGACCAGCATGCGGGGTGTGAACGACAGGGTGCCGCGCCCGCTGACGAGCGTCGCGGTGAAGCGGCCGGTGGGAAGCGTGACCCAGTTGCGCGAGACGGTGGGCTCGACCGACAGGCGCGACGACAGCACCGCCCGCGCGCGGATGGACACGTCGGTCCGGTTTCCGTCGTAGAACGCGCCGCGCGCGGCGCTCACCTCGCCCGACACTCGCCGCTGCGTGCCCAGCGTGTAGGCGCCGCGCGTGCTGGCGAAGCGGTAGACCCCGGCCGGTATGGTGGCGCCGATGATCCGGAACGGCCGGGCCACCCACTCGAAGTCTCTCGAGTATTGGACCGTCCAGGCATCACCGTTTGCCATGTCGGTCCGCAGCCCGACCCGCGCCTGACGATTCTCCAGCCGCTCGCCGGTGTCGGTGATGTAGTCGAGCGCCGACTCGAGGTTGAGC
>JBKJRJ010000197.1:0-7644 GCA_046594705.1 Vicinamibacterales bacterium | reverse complement strand
GGCTCGCCGAGCCGTGTCCGCACGAGATACGTTGTTTCGGGAAGGACGGTGATGGGCGCCAGCAGCGCCGGCCGGAACTGCTTCAGGTAGGCGACCGTGCGCGCGTGCCAGGCGTCGCCGCGATCGGCGATCGCGTAGAGAATGCCGGCATCGACGAGGAGCGGCATCAGCCGCGCTTCGACGATCGCCGCTGACGCTGACGCGCGACGGAGGGGCGAGCCGCCGCCTCGGCAGCCGCACCCCGCGGCGCCGTCCACAACATCTCTTCGTGCCGTTCGGCTGTGTCGGAGCGGCCGCTCTGGCCAATGCCCGTGAACGACGGCAACGCCGACGCCGGCCTTCGCGCCGCGAGATACTCGACAAGCGCTTCCCGGACGACGAAGGCCACGGGCTTGCGTTCGCTGCGGGCGTAGAGCTGTAGATCCCGCTCGAGCGGCTCAGGCACGAAAATGGTCGTGCGTTTCATATGACGTATGTTGTCATACCCCAATGTCGAATGCAAAGCGTAGCGCGGGTCAGGTGCCTGACGCTACGCCTTCTTCAGTTCGGCGATTTTCTCTTTCGCCTCGGTGGCATACAGGCTCTGCGGGAACTCGTCCACGACGCGCGTGAAGGCGCGAGAGGCGTCGTCCTTCTTCCCCGCCGCCAGCGAGGCTCGACCGAGTTGCATCAGGACCCCGTCCACCGGCAAGGCCGAGTTGGTGTCGGCCGCAAGATCCTTCAACGTCGCCACCGCCGCATCTCCCTTGCCCTGTGCCAGCTGCGCTTCCCCGGCGCCCAGGCGAGCGGTGTAGTGGTAGATGTTCTTCGCACCGGTCTTCTTGACAACTTCCAGGTAGCGCTGCTCGGCCTCCGCGTAGCGCCCCAGTTCCGCCAGCGAGGCGGCCAGGCGGAAGCGGGCCGTGATCCCGGAGTCGGTATTCGGGTAGGCGTCAGCGGCTCGCTGGAGCAACGGGAGCGAGGCATCCAGGCGCTCCCGGTCGGTGCGGAAGGTGCCGGCGGGCTGCACCGGTGGGGCGCTGCCGGCTGCCGGTGGCGGCGGGGTGACGACCTGCGCTTCGGCGACCGCCAGCGCGGTCGCCAGCAGGGTGGTCGCCTTACCGTCGCGCCACGCGCGCCAGCCAAAGAACCCGCCCAGCACCAGCGCCACGGCAATCACCGCAATCGCCATGGTGGCAACCTCGCGCGGCCGCTCGTTGACCATCTCGCGGGTACGGGCCACCGTGTGCGCGAATTCGTTCTCTTTCAACTTGTGTCTATCTGTCGATTTCACAGCTACTCCTGGAATCTGCCATCCGCCGAACGCGCGCCCATTCACCCGCCCGCCTTCGCCGTGGCGTAGCAACCCCCTTCGCCATGGCTTGCCAACCGTAGCTGACGCCCCTTCGCAGGCGTGAGCGAAGGTTGGTGCACCCGGCAGGACTTGAACCTGCGACCCCCGGTTTAGGAAACCGATGCTCTATCCAGCTGAGCTACGGGCGCGCGTGGGAAACACCCCCATTTTAGCGTATGCTCCACCCCATCCGTAGCCCTGATGTCTCGAAATCCTTTTGTCTGGGAAATCCAAGTCCGCCGCGAAGTGCTGGAAGACGAGATAGTCCGGCTCCGCGACGTGCCGTACAGCCTCTGGCGGGGCGTCCTGAGAAAGCCCATCCAGAAAGTCGTCAAGGGGCGTGACGGGAAGGCCTACCGGCTGCGCGTGACTGCCGAATTCTCGCCAGACAACTCCGAGGATATTCAGGTGACGATGTCGCTGGCTCGTGCCGGCATCCTGCGTCGCGGGCTGATGCGCCAGACGTTCACGATTACGCGGGAGAACACGTTCCGGGTATAAACCGTGTCGTTTCTGGTAGTCGTGTGTGGTTGGCGCATCAGCGCTGAACCGACCAAACCACACACGACCAACCACCCACTGCCAACTAGTACTGCAGCACCGCCATCACCGTCTCCCCCTGAAGCTTCGCCCGGCCATTGAGGGCGACCAGCTCGATGAGTACCGCGATACCGGCCACGTCACCACCGATCTGCCGGACCAGGTCGACCGTGGCGCGTGCCGTGCCGCCGGTGGCGAGCAGGTCGTCCACGATCAGCACCTTCTGCCCCTTGTCGATCGCGTCGCTGTGCATCTCGAGGCTGTCGGTGCCGTACTCGAGGGCGTAGCTGACGCGGACGGTCGTGTGCGGGAGCTTGCCGACCTTGCGCACCGGGACGAACCCGGCGCCGATGCGGTCCGCCACGGCCGCACCGAGGATGAAGCCCCGGCTCTCGATGCCGACGACCAGAGAGATCCCCTGGCCCCGATAGGGATCCGAGAGCGCGTCGATGGAGAGCTTGAACCCCTCCGGGTCCCTCAGCAGCGTGGTGACGTCGTAAAACAGAATGCCGGGCTTCGGGAAGTCGGGCACGTGGCGGATACGGTTCTTGAGCGCGTCCATGTGTTTATCTGATCTCGAATCCTGTAGTGCGCCCGGCGGGCGCGAGTTCTTCCGTGTCGAACTGCTCGACGCGCGCTGACGATGGGCCGCGGCGGACCGCCGCCTCCAAGGCGTCGATGGCGGCCTGCTCTCCTTCGACCACCACCTCCACCCCGCCGTCGGCCAGGTTGCGCACCCAGCCGTGCAGCCCTTCGCGCGCGGCGGCGTCGTGGGTGAACCAGCGGAACCCGACGCCCTGCACGCGGCCGGCGATAACGTAACGGCGCGCGACCTTCATGCGAGGAGCGGATTATAGCAATTGCCGTTACGATTACGCCATGCCGCGCATTCACTCGAGCAGTTACGGCGAGTCACGCCTGCGCATGCTGCGCGTGATGCGGCGCGGGGATCGCCACGATCCGAAGGATCTGACCATCGCCCTCCGTTTCGAAGGAAACTTCGGCGCCGCGTTCAAGGACGGCGATGCCTCGGGCCTGCTCCCCGGGGAGGCGATCAAGAACCTCGTGCACCGGGTCGCGCGCGGCCAGGAACACGCCGCCATCGAAGAGCTCGGGCTCGCGATCTGCGAGCGCATCCTCGAGCATCACACGTCGATCGGACTGGCACGGGTGGAGATCGTCGAGCAGCCCTGGGTTCGGCTCGACGCCGGCGGCAAGGCGCAGGGACAGGCCTTCACGCCATGCGGTGTCGAACGCCGCACCGTCACGGTCAGCAGCAACGGCACCCAGGCCGCGGTGACCGCGGGACTCGAGAACCTGGTGCTGATGCGTTCGGGCGGCTTCGCGCCGGTCGAGCGCGGCCAGGCCGCTCAGGAGTCGACCGCCGACGGCCTGCAGCGGCTGTTCGTCGCGACGCTGTCGGCGCGGTGGGCCTATACGTCGGGCGACATCGCCTTCGCGCCCTCTCGCCAGGGGGTGCGCGCCGCGATCGTGGAAACCTTTGCGTGGCACAGAGGGCGCACCGTGCAGGAGACGCTCTATGCCATCGCCGACGTGGTGCTGGCCAGCTACCTGGAGATCTCGGAGGTGACGCTGTCGCTCCAGGAACGCCCGTACCGGCCGGTCGATCTGCTCGAACTCGCGCTGGATGGCGAGGCGTTGTTCATCGCCCACGACGAGCCGGTGGGCGTCGTCGAAATTACGGTTGGCCGGGGCTGATCGGCGCCAGTTTCTTCTTCACGACCAGCACATTGAACGAGGCCAGCTCTTTCCGCAGCAGCGAGTCGAACTCCTCCAGCCGGAGGTCGAGCTGACCCGACAGCTCCTTGAAGACGGCCCGGGACTGGTCGGTCGGTTGGTAGTCGCCCGTCTCGACGATCCCCTGGAGCGCCGCCAGCTTGTTGTTCAACTTGATCGGGAAGTTGAGGGGATCCTGGCTGCTGCGGTTGCGGTACTGGTAGATCTCCCCTTCCACCGCGGTCAGCTTCTCCGTCAGGGCGCCGGCGGCGGCCTTCAGCTTCGGATCGTTCGCCTTGGTGACGCGGTCGGCGACCTGTTCCTTGACGCCGCGAATCCGGAGCACGGCGGTATTCGCGGCGCTGACTCTGGCGCCGATCTGGCTCGCCAGCGCAAACTGGGCTCGCAGATCGTCGTCGGTCGAGGCGATCAGCGGGTTGCGCACGATCGCGAACGGTTGCCTCGTCGTGCGGCCCGCGGCAGTGAGGCGCACCTGGTAGGACCCCGGAGGCGCCGCCGGTCCGCGGACGCCGCCGGCCCACATAATCAGCCCCGGGAAGTCTTTGGCGTCCGAGTAGCGGGTGTCCCACACGAACCGGTTCAGTCCCTGCGTGACGGCGACGCGCGGCGGTGGCGGCCGGACGCCCTCCTCCGCGACGGGGGCGGCCGGCGCTCCCTCCGCGGGAGGCGCCGGGGTGGCGGGGGCTGGCTCGCCGGTGAAGGTCTTAATCACACGGCCAGCGAGGTCGAGGATCTCGATCGTCACCGTGTCGGCCGCCTGCTTCAGGTAATAGTCAATCGCGACGCCACGCGACACCGAGCGCATCGCGTCACCCGGCTTGAACAGGACCACCGGCTCGTCGGTCGTGTTCCGGGCAATCTGCCGAAGGACATTGATATTGTCCATGATGTAGAACGAGCGGCCGTGCGTGCCGATCACCAGGTCGTCGTTCTTCACGAGGATGCCGTGCACCGGCGTGACCGGCAGCTCCAGGCTGAACGGCTGCCACACCGTCCCCTCGTCGAACGACACGTAGACGCCGGTCTCGGTGCCCAGGAAGACGAGACCCTTGCGCTTGGGGTCCTCCTCAATCGCCCGCGCGAAGTCGTCCGGGCGGATGCCGCTCACGATCTTGCGCCACGTCGCGCCGTAGTCGGCGGTCCGGTAGACGTAGGGCGCGCGGTCGGCGCGCTGATAACGGTTGGCCGCGAGGTACGCCGTGCCGGGGTCGTGGTTCGACGCCTTGATCATGCTGACGCGCGCGAAGTCCGGCAGCCCCTCCGGCGTGACCTTCGTCCAGGTCTTGCCGCCATCCCGCGTGACATGCACCAGGCCATCGTCGGACCCCGCCCAGATGACGTTGCCGTCGCGCGGTGACGGCGCGAGGGCGAACACGACGGCGTAGGTTTCAACCCCGGTCTGGTCGAGCGTGATCGGGCCGCCCGAGTCTCCCATCGTCGAGGGATCGTGGCGGGACAGGTCCGGGCTGATCTGCTCCCAGCTCTGGCCCTGGGTGGTGGACCGCCACACGTGCTGGGAGGTGACGTACAGGGTCTTGGGGTCCGTGGGCGAGATGACGATCGGGTAGGTCCACTGGAATCGCTGTGTCATGTCGGCGGCGGCATGGCCCATCGGATTGTCGGGCCACACGTTGATGGCGCGCTCCTCGCCAGTGCGGCGGTTGATCCGGGTCAGCAGCCCACCGTAGCTCCCGGCGTAAAACACGTTCGTGTCGAACGGGTCCGGCGCGATGTAGCCGCTCTCGCCGCCCCCGACGTCGTAGAGGTCGTCGCCGGTGCCGGTGCTGGCGACACAGGCGGTGGAGTTGTCCTGCTGCGCGCCGCACACGTGATACGGCACGTGGGCCGTCGTGAAGACGTTGTAGAACTGCGCCGTCGGGTAGCGCTGGCCGGTCCAGCTCTCGCCGCCGTTGATCGAGACGTTGCCGCCGCCGTCGTTGGCGTTGGCCATGCGCCTGGGATCGTCGGGCGCGATCCACAGGTCGTGGTTGTCGCCGTGCGGCACCGGGATGCCGCGCAGCGTCTTGCCGGCGTCGACCGACCGATAGAGCCCGGTGTTGAGGACGTAGAACGTGTCCTTCGCTTTCGGGTCGCCGTAGATCCGGGAGTAGTAGAACGCGCGCTGACGAATGCGGCGGTCGTCGTTGATCAACCTCCAGGTCGCCCCGGCGTCGTCGGACATGAAGATGCCGCCGTCCCTGGCTTCGACAATCGCGAAGAGCCGGCTGCTGTCCGCACCGGAAACGGCGATGCCGACCTTGCCCCAGATCGGCGCCGGGAGCCCCGCATTCCTCGTGAGATCGGTCCACGTGGTGCCGCCGTCGGTCGACTTGTACAAACCGCTGCCGGGGCCGCCGCTCGAGAGCGAGTGCGGCGTGCGGAACACCTCCCACATCGCCGCATAGAGCACGTCGGGATTCTTCGGATCCATCACGAGATCAACCGCGCCGGTTTTCTCATCACGGAACAACACGCGTTGCCACGCCTTGCCGCCGTCCTTCGAGCGGTAGACGCCGCGCTCCGGACTGGCGGCGTAGGGATTGCCAAGCGCCGCCACAAAGACGACGTCGGGATTTGCGGGATGGATGCGGATGCGCGAAATCGCCTGGGTCTTCTCCAGCCCCAGCTGCGTCCACGTCTTGCCGGCGTCCGACGTTTTGTAGACCCCGTCCCCCTGGATCACGTTGCCGCGCAGCTCCGTCTCGCCCATTCCCACGTAGACGACATCCGGGTTCGACGTCGCCACTTGCAGCGCGCCGACCGAGGAGGTTTTCAACTGTCGATCGGAGACGGGGCGCCATGTCAGTCCCGCATCGGTGGTCTTCCAGACGCCGCCGCCGGTGGCGCCGAAGTAGTACTCGTAGGGACGCGAGGGGCTGCCGGCGATGGCCTGGGAACGGCCCCCGCGACTCGGTCCGATCGACCGCCACCGCAGGCCGGTGAACAAAGACGCGTCCATCTGCGCGGCGGGTGCAGCCTGGATCAAGCTGAATAACAGCCCGCCGGCCAGGGCGGCGGGAACGAGGCGGGGAAGTTTCATCAGGCTCATCCTAATGTACGTAGCTGGAGACTCACAAAGGGTGCCGGAGGGGGTACAGCCGAGCTGCAAGGGACGGTTTCCGGCGGCACGAGCCATGCTCTACAGAAGGCAGGAGGGTTAAGGATGCTTTTTACGATTGCGGTGATTCTGTTGGTTCTGTGGCTGCTGGGTATGGTCAGCGGTTACACGCTCGGGAACTTCATCTACGTGCTGCTCGTGATCGCGCTGGTGCTGTTCGTGGTCGGCCTCGTCAGCGGCCGGCGGACCGTCTAGCAGTATCGGACCGGCCAAGCTGTTGACCAGTGGTCAATGGCTTGGCCGAGTATGGTGCGGCGTTTGGGCTGGAAGTCTCAAAATACGGCCTGTTCTTAGTGGATCTCGATCGGTACGCGCATTGCTAACTGCGGGCCGGAGATCCTCATGCCCCGAGCCCACAGTTCCATCGGAGCACAATCCGGCGCTCATTCCGCGGCCGACCTGCATGCCGACGCCCATCTGCACGGGCGCGCGCTGACCTGTGTCCACTGCACCTACGGTCTCGAGTGCGTGGAACAGAACCGCCGCTCGGGCACATGGGTTGGCTCCTTCATCTGTCCAAATTGCCGCAGCGAATACTTCTACGCGTACCGGTGGGGCCGGCTGCTGAAGAAGGCGTGATTGGCGAAAGCGTGATTTGGCGAAAGCGAACTTTGGCGAAAGCGTGATTCGCCTGGCTGGAGTCCGCCCATGATGGCTGGCGGTTCCCTTATCTGAAGGCTGGCCGCGACGCGACTATGGCGTTCGAGGGCGTTCGAGGGCGGTCAGGCCGGAAACGGACAGTCAACTCGCGGCGCGCTCGCTCTCGTCCACCACGCTGGCCTGCTCCACCCGCTCCACGTCGATCGTGCAGTCACCCAGCAGCGCCAGGAGCGTCGCCACCGCCGCCAGCGCCGGCGCGACGACAATCCCCACCACGCCGGCCGCCAGCGGGAAG
>JBKJRJ010000050.1:0-8195 GCA_046594705.1 Vicinamibacterales bacterium | reverse complement strand
CGGACTCGTAGGCCGTGAACACGTCGCCGATGCGCTGCATCTTTAGCCACCGCGGCGCTGCTGACGGCCGGCTCCGCGCACGGCTTCATGCTGGCGTCGGCCTCCAAGGGTCTGGCGTTCCAGCGCCGCCCGGCCGCCGGCGGGACCAGCGTCAGCAGCGCCGGCAGCCTGTCAGCAGCGCCGCGGTGGCTAAAGATGCAGCGCATCGGCGACGTGTTCACCGCCTACGAATCCGCCGACGGCCTGAAC
Source organism: Vicinamibacterales bacterium (assembly GCA_046594705.1). Classification (GTDB taxonomy): domain Bacteria; phylum Acidobacteriota; class Vicinamibacteria; order Vicinamibacterales; family 2-12-FULL-66-21; genus JAICSD01. Next base: position 7,946 of record JBKJRJ010000050.1, on the reverse strand, counting down.
TGGACGCTGGTCGGCACCGAGACGATCCCGATGGGAACGACCGTCTACGTCGGCCTGGCAGTCACCAGCCACACCACGACGGCCTCCGTGACCTGCACCTTCGATAACATCAGCGTAGTCCCCGGTCCCTGAGTCCCTGGTCCGTGGTCCCTGGGTCTTGGGTCCTGGTCCGTCCTGGGTCCTGGTCCTGGGTCCTGGTCCTGGGTCCCTCGGTCTTTGGTCCCTCGTCGTCCCGGGTCCCGGACCAGGGACCGACGACCAGGGACTATGGACTCAGGGACCCAGGGACCCAGGGACCGAGGGACCCGCCGACTGATGTTATAGTCGGCGGACTCCGACATGCAGCCTCAGGATTTGGAAAGGATCGCGAAGACCGCGTTGCGCGAACTTGGCGCTGGCGATCCGCCGTTGACTATCACCGCGGACGGCCGCCCCGACCGATGGCGTGTCAGTGTGGGCGGCAGCGATCCGGCGACGCTGACAATCCGCGCGGGCGACGGCACCACGCCAGGACACATCCGCGAGCAGATCTTCAATCAGTTCGGGGGACGGTAAGGGTTAACCGCTCCCCTACCCGCGCGCGCGTTTCTTCGCGGGGGCGCCCGCCGCGGCCTTGGCGGGTTTCGTGTCCTGCACCTTGACCGGCTTCTTCTTCCCGGTGCTCACGCGATCCAGGCTCTGGCGCAGCGCCTCCATCAGGTTGACGACCTTGGGCGGCGCCTGCTCCTCGCTGGCGACGACTTCCTCACCCGCGATTTTGGCGTCGATGATCCGCTGCAGCTCTTCCTGGTAGGCGTCCTTGTAGTCCGCCAGATCCAGCTCCCCCTCGAAGTTCGAGATCACCTGCTTGGCGAGTTTGATCTCCTCGGGTTTCACCTTCACCGGCACGTGCTCCAGCTCGTCGATCGCCGCCATGCTGCGGATCTCGTTCGACCGCCGCATGGTGTACATCATCAGCCCGTTGTCTTTCGGCTGCACGGCGACCAGGTACTCCCGGCCGTAGAGCGCGAGCTTCCCGATGCCGGCCTTGCCTCTCATTCCCTCGCGGATGACGGCGAACGACTCGACCGCCATCTGCCCGTCCGGCGCCAGGTAGTAAGGCCGCTCGAAGTAGATCGGGTCGATCGCCGCCGCGTCGGTGAACTGCACCAGGTCGATCACCCGCGTCGATTCCGGACGGACCTTCGAGAGGTCCTCTTCGTCCATCACGACGTAGCGCCCCTTCTCGAACTCGAACCCCTTGGCGACCTCGGAAATCGGAATTTCGCGCTCGCACTTCGGGCACCAGCGCTTCTGCTGCATGCGCGTCTGGCATTCGGCGTGGAGCTGGTTGAAGCTGATGGTCGCGGCAGAGTCCGTCGCGGGAAACACCCGGACGGGGATGTTCACGAGGCTGATCTTGAGGAAGCCCTTCCAGGTCGGTCTAGCAGCCATGAGGGGATTATCGGACAGATGACAGCCGCCCGCCACCCGGTTCACAGAATTGCACACGCGGCGCTGAGAGCAGCTACGGCAAGTGCCGCACGGCCACTTCCATCAGCTGATGGAGTGGGCGGGCGGCGGTCGCGATGACGCCGGCGACGAAGGCGAGGGTGGCGCAGGCCAGCGCCCAGCCGAACGGTCGAGACGGATCCGGGAGGCTGTCGGCAGGCTCGACCAGCTGGCGCACCCGCGCTTCGATGTTCCCGCCCAGGTAGAAGGCGCTCGCGACCTCGAGCGTGCTGACACGCGGCGCCAGCCGCGCGACGCGAATCAGCGCCTGGGCGAGGTCGAGCGCGCGAGCGCGATCGCCCCCGGCCGCCCGGGCGTCGGCCGCCTCCTCGGAGGCGCGTGCCCACGCGAGATCCAGCGCGCTGTTTCGCTGCACGGCGTCGGGGCACGCCCGCATCAGGAATCGCTTGAGGTTGTCGCGGTGGGTCACGTGGGCGCACTCGTGCAACACCATCGCGCGCACTTCCGCGGCTGTGCATTCGCGCAGCACGCGCTCGGCGATGAACAGCGCCGGACGGGTGAATCCGACGACAGCGACCGTCGGGAACGACTCCTCGACCGCGAACACCGGCATCGGCGCCTCGGACATGTCCAGACGGCGGCCCCGCTTCTCCCAGTCGCGCAACACGGCGCCGGTCGCCCGCCAGCACGCACGGGCGCGCCATGCGCCCCGGGCCAGGATGGCGGCGCCGGCGGCGGCCAGCGCGATCAGCGTGCGCGCCAGGCGTTCATCGCTCCCTGGCGGCTCGAAGTAGAGAAACACGGGGAGCGCCACGCCGAGTGACCATCCCAGAGCGAGCACGCCCGGCACGATGCGAAGCGCAAACAGGAAACGCGCGCGCGCCTCGGGCGCGTACCGCGCGGTCCGCCGCGCCAGCGACGGTCCGGCGATCCGCACGAGCATCGACGTCAGCGTCGAGGTGACGGCAAAGCTCGTGAGCGTCACCGCCACGGCCGTCCACCAGTGAGGGGACATCAGCGGCCCTCCTGCGTCCGGCGCTTCTCACGCACCAGCCGCTCGAGCTCGTCCAGCAGTCGATCGTCGTGCCGGCTCACTTCTTCCACGAAGAACGAGAGAATCGGCTGCGCGCTGTCGCCTCGCAGGAGAGGCTGCAGCGCGCGCGTCACCAGGGCCGACTCCAGCTCGGCGCGCGAGCTGACCGGCCGGTAGACGAAGGCGCGGCCAATCTTGCGCCGCTCCAGCACTCCCTTCCGGTGCAGCCGGTCCATCGTCGTCATCAGCGTCGTGTACGCAGCCCGTGGGAAGTCCGCCTGGATGTCCCGGACGGCGACTTCCTGCCGGCGCTCCCACATCACCTCGAGCACGCTGAGCTCGAGCGCGCCGAAGAGCGATGCCAGGCCCGAGGGCTTCGCGCGGAAGTGCATGGGCGAACAGAATATCGCAGAATCAGGCATGGAACTGCGCCCGATGCTGGCCACCCTCGCGGAAGTCCCGCTCGTGGAGAAGGGGCTCGTCTACGAGCCCAAGTACGACGGGATCCGCGCGCTGGTCGAGATCACCCCCGGAGCAAGAGGCCCACGAGTCCGTCTCTGGTCGCGCAATGGCAACGAGAAGACGGCGCAGTTTCCCGAGGTGGTGCGCGCGATCGAAGCCGCGAGACGACGATCGAAGGAGGCGCTGATTCTCGACGGCGAGATCGTGGCCCTCGACGAGCAGGGCCGCCCATCCGGCTTCCAGCGGCTGCAGGGTCGGATGCACCTGACCGGCGCGCGCGACATCGCACTCGCCGAGCAGGCGCAGCCGGCGACGTTCATCGCCTTCGACATCCTGCGCGAAGGGCACGAGGACCTGACGCGCCTGCCGCTGACGAGGCGGCGCCGGCGCCTGGAGAAGCTGTTCGCCGGACGCGCCGGCAAGTCGGCGGGGCCATCAGTCCGGCTCAGCGAGCAGGTGGCGGACGATGCGACGGCGATGCATGCGCGAGCACTGCGGGAGAAATGGGAGGGGCTCATCGGGAAGGTCGCATCCTCGGTCTACCAGCCGGGCCGGCGCTCGCCGGCATGGCGCAAGCTCAAGCTCCTGCACGAACAGGAATTCGTGATCGGCGGCTGGACCGAGCCGCGGCAGACCCGGCAGTATTTCGGCGCCCTGCTGCTCGGCGTCTACGACCAGGACACCGGCGCGCTCGCCTACGTGGGACATACCGGCACCGGTTTCAATGCCAAGGAACTGGCGCGCGTGTCGGCGCTGTTGAAGGCGCGGGAGACGACGACATCCCCTTTCTCGACGCGCATCAAGACCAATGAACCCGCGCACTGGGCGCGCCCGGATCTGGTCGGCCAGATCCGCTTCACCGAGTGGACGTCCGACAGCAAGCTGCGGCACCCGGTGTATCTGGGGCTTCGCGACGACAAGAACGCGCGCGAGGTGGTGCGAGAGGGTGCCGAACGTGTCACGAGTGCTGGTGGTGCCAAGGGAGCGGACGGCGGCAGGGGTGCCAGTGGTGCCAAGGCGGCGGGCGGTGTGAAGCGTGCCGGCAGTGCCAAAGGCGCAAGCGGTGGCAGGGGTGCTGGCGGTTCCACAGGCGCAAGCGGTGGCAAGAGTGCCGGCGCCAGGCAGGCCGAGGCGGCGCTGAACGCGGTCATCGAACAGCTGCGCGCGCTCGAAGACGCTCGCAAAGATGGTGAGCTTGCTCTTCCCAACGGCGACCGGCTGAACGTCACCAACCTGGCGAAGCCGTTCTGGCCCGCGGCCACGGGTTCGCGGTCGGCCAGGAGCGAACCGGCGATCACGAAAGGAGACCTGCTGCGCTACTACGTCGAGGTCTCGCCCTATCTCCTCCCCTGCGTCGACGATCGGCCGCTGGTGATGAAACGGTTTCCCAACGGCGTCGGGGGCAAGGCGTTCTATCAGCAGCGCTCACGCGAGGAGCGGCCGCCCGCTGGCGTGCGCATCGAGACGCTCGCCGACGACATCGACCCCATCAGCGAGCCTGACGCTCGACGGCTCATCGGCGGGTCCCTGACCACGCTCCTCTACATGACGCAGATGGCCGCCATCTCACAGGACCCATGGTTCTCGCGGGTGCAGGCGCCGCTCGAGATGACCTACTGCGCCATCGATCTCGATCCCACAGACGAGGCGACGTTCGGCAGCGTCCTCGACGTCGCCAGGTGGGTGCGTGACGAACTGGCGTTGCTCGGCGTGCCGGGCTTTCCCAAGACGTCGGGCTCCAGCGGCATGCACATCTACATTCCGCTCCCGCCGCACACGTCGTATGAATCCGGACAGCTCTTCTGCCAGATTGTAGCGACGATCGTCGCCACCCGGCATCCGAAGGTCGCGACGGTCGAACGCATGGTCAAGCGGCGTCCCCGCGGGACGATCTACGTGGATTTCCTCCAGAACATCCTGGGCAAGACATTGGCGACGGCCTACAGCGCGCGCGCCAGCGACTACGCGGGGGTGTCAGTGCCGCTGACGTGGACGGAGGTGGATCGGCAGGTGGACCCGCGCGCGTTCACCATCCGCACCGCGCCGGTGAGATTCCGCGAGGTGGGCGATCTCTGGGGTGGTCTGCGGACAACGGCGCCCGCAGACCTTGAAGTTGTCTTCGCGAAGTACGCGAAGCGGGACTAGAAGGTCGAGCTGCCTTCGTCGTCGTCCTCGTCTTCTTCGTCGAGGTCCTCGGCGTCCTCGAAGTCGTCGCCCTCGTCCGCCACGCCGCGAATCTGTTCAGTCTCGGTCTCCGACCCGACGTTCGGCTCGTCGTTCAGATCGCTAGTGCTGTCTTTTGCCATGAGGCCTCCTGGTCCGCGAAGCCAGCAAACCGGGTGCCGTATGATCGGAGGCGATGGGCAAGAAGTACGAGACACCTGAGCAGGCCGCGACGGCCTTCGGCGTCGGCAGGCTGACGCGCCACCTCTTCATCTGCCTGGGACCCGACTGCGTCGATCCGGAGGCCGGCGACGCCACCTGGCAGTACCTCAAGCGCCGGATGAAGGAGCTGAACATCGCGGGCGCCGAAGGCCCGTGCTACCGCACCAAGTGCCAGTGCCTGCGCATCTGCACCGGGGGGCCGATCTGCGTCGTCTACCCGGAAGGGACGTGGTATCGCGGCGTGACACCGGAACACGCCGAGCGCATCATCCAAGAACACCTCATCGGCGGCCGGGTGGTGGAAGACCTGTGCTTCGCGCGGAACGAGCTCGGGTAAAGGGGAATGGTAAGCGAAGGTTGGCTCGCCCCGCCGAAGCTCACGGCCGAATGGTGGTGAGCGTGAGCGAAGGTTGGTGCGCCCGGCAAGATTCGAACTTGCGACCTTTGGCTTCGGAGGCCAACGCTCTATCCAGCTGAGCTACGGGCGCGCACGGTGTGGGAAGTCTAGCGTCTCAGTTCACGGGGTCGGCTCCGTCCGCGCGGCGTAAGCGACCATTATAGCCTGCCGGGGCTTCGTCTCAAGTGCCCGCCTACACGCGCTGTCGCGGCTGCGCAGTCTATCCCGCCTTAAGTGCCGCAACCAGCCGGTCCAGCTCTGCGGGTGTCGTGTAGACATTGGGGGTGAGGCGTAGCCCGCCGATTTCCGGCGCGCGCTTGTCGCCTGCCATGGACTGCGTCAGGATTTTGTAACGCTCACGAAGTCGCTTCTGCAGGCCGTCGCTGTGCACGCCGGGCAGTTCGATTGTGGTAATACCTATGCTCATAGCGGGCTCCGCGATAGTGTAAAAGCGCGCGTCAGGCAGGGCGACACTGATGCGCTTGCGCAGGTGCGAACTCAGGTATCGCAGACGCGCCGCCTTCCGGGCTGCGCCAAGTGAACGATGGAGCGCAAGGGCGGGCAACGCAGCGGGCTCCAGGTATCCCGGTGCTGTACCTACCCACTCGAAGCGTCGCATCCCGGTCACGTCCGGCGGCGGCGGCACGATGGGCCAGATTTTCGCCACGTGCGCGGGGCGCATCCACAACACACCTAATCCTACCGGCGTGCCGAGCCATTTGTGGGCGCTGGCTCCGTAGTAGTCGCAATCGAGTGCAGCGACTGGGTCATCCTGCACTCCGAGGGCCTGCGCACCGTCAACGACCACCTCGGCGCCCACTCGGTGCGCCGCTGCAGCGATACGCTGTACTGGAAACAGCTGCCCGGTGAGGTTACTCGCGTGCGTGACCAGCACGAGACGGGTGCGCGGGCCGAGCGCGGCCTCGTAGAGCTCGGCAAGACCCTCGAGCGATGGTGCAGGGATCGGTGGTCTGATCATGCGCAGCACGACGCCGTCGCGCGCCCGGCGTTGCTCCAGTGCGTCGAGCATCGCGAAATAGTCGTGTGCTGAGCAGACGATCTCGTCTCCGGCGCTGAGCGGCAATCCAAGCAGAACGGTGTTCAGCGCTTCCGTGGCATTACGGACTAACGCGATCTCCGCCGCCGGCACGCCCATCGCCACGGCAAGTGCCGGGCGTACTCCCGTGCTGGGGCTTCCGAAGAACAGACGCCCTAGCTCTTCGGCCGGCAGCGCTTGGAGCCGGCGCGCTCCTCGCACCAACTCCTCTACCGCGGCACGCGTGGTGGGGTTGGTCCAACCGTGATCAAGATTTACGACATCCGGATTCAACGTGTACGCGTTGCGCACCCGTCGCCAGAACTTCTCGTCGTCCGCCATCAGTTCGGGGGCGGCCGCGTCACCCAGCTCCGTGAGCTCGTGATCGAGCCTATTGCTCAACGCGACGGCCGCATTCAGTTGATCCGCGAACGCGGCGGCAGGAGAGACGGCGAGGGCGCCCAGCGTGCCCGCGGTGCGAATGGCGAAATCGCGTCTGGTGATCATATCGGGTTCCTGCTTACGAACTTCTTCCACGCGTGACACACGGCGCACTTTACACAGACGGAGCGAGCCCCGCACGAATTGTTCGTAATGTCTCGGCCCAAGATGACGGACCAGACGTATTCGGTCCGCCTAACGCTTTTTGGAGGAGACCGGAACGGAGCGCTCACTGCGGATCGCGTGCAGGCGCTCGGCGCACTCCGATCACGCCATGTCCAAGATTCGCGCGATGCTAGCACGGTCCACGCCGAGCGCTCCTCGATTCAGGACCGAAGTCGCAAGCTGTGACATCTCGCCATCGCCGTCCCGATACGCTTCCAGTCTGCAATTTGCGCAGCACGCTTTCAGCGCGTGCTGAATGGGCGGATCACCTTCACTCCGCTCACCGACGACTTGGAGCTGGGCCAGACCGGCTACGACTTTTCGGCGCCCACCCGCTACGACAAGCTGTTCACTGGAGTAGCGACACCGACACCGAAGGATTGAGACCCCAACGACCGCCGGGGTTTGGATGGTATCGGCCCCGAGGATACCCTCGAGGCCGATTACGGCCGATTGCTGGAGTCTGTCACGGCCCCTAAAAACGCGGGAAAGGGGGTGTGCGCCCGGAGGGATTTGAACCCCCGGCCTACGGGTTCGAAGCCCGGCGCTCTATCCAGCTGAGCTACGGGCGCGCG
>JBKJRJ010000495.1:0-10417 GCA_046594705.1 Vicinamibacterales bacterium | reverse complement strand
GGTGACAGGAGGAGACGGAGTTTCAGAGGCGGAGACGACGGAGAGGCCGGAGGCAACGGCACACCCCTCACAGCGGAGACGCGAAGACGCGGAGGCGAACGGGGCTGTCAGACGAGGGCCGCCGGCCGGCCTTGGGCCGGCCCTGAAAGCGTGCCCGCGTGCGAGGATCCGAGTGACGTGTGTTGGTGGGGTCACTCGGATCCTCGCACGCACCTACGCTTCCGCCGCGCGGCGCGCGGCGCGCGCCCCGGCGTCCAGCCCTACCGCGCCGCCCTGGACCAGCGAGCGAACCCGTGCCGGTCCGCCGCGCCGCGCTTCGCGCGGCAAGGGACCGCGAGGGGAGGGAACACGAACCCCGTTTGATGGCGGGGGGCTCGTGTTTCCTTCCCTCGCGGTCCCTTCTGCGGCCGGCCGGAGGCCGGCCGCGACGGACCGTCAGCCCCGTTCGCCTCCGTGTCTCCGCGCCTCTGTGTGACGCTCGTGCCGTTCGCTCCGGCCCCCTCCGGGCCTCCGTTCCCTGTATCTCAGGGCAGACCAGCTATAATTGCTGGATCGCGTGACGCTCCAACAACTGATCTTCACGCTGTCCGCGTTCTGAGCCACCCGCCGCTGCCTGCTGCAGCAGCCGCTCGACATCGAGATGGGCGCCGGCACCATGCACCCCGAGACGTTTCTGCGCGTGCTGGGCCCTGAGCACTGGCGCGTCGCCTACGTCCAGCCCTCGCGGCGGGCGGCCGACGGCCGGTTCGGCGAGAACCCCAATCGGCTGTTCAAGCACCACCAGTTCCAGGTCGTGCTGAAGCCCGCGCCTGATGACGTGCAGCAGCTCTATCTCGAGAGCCTCGAGGCGTGCGGCATCAATCTCAAGGCGCACGACATCCGCTTCGAGGAGGACAACTGGGAGTCGCCGACGCTGGGCGCCTGGGGCATCGGCTGGCAGGTGCTGTTCGACGGGCAGGAGATCACGCAGTTCACCTACTTCCAGCAGGCCGGCGGCCTCGATCTGGCGCCGATTTCAGTGGAGCTCACCTACGGCCTCGAGCGCTTCGCGATGGCGCTGCAGGACGTCGACAATGTGTTCGACCTGGCATGGACCGCCGGCGTCACTTACCGCGACGTGCGGCACCGCGACGAAGTGGAGCAGTCAAAATACGCGTTCGGCCAGGTCGACATGCCGAAGGCGGAGTTCAACCGGCTCCACCGTGAGCTGTTCGACCAGTACTATCTGCTGGCGCAGACGCTGCTGCGCTCCGAGCTCGTGCTGCCGGCGCTCGACTACTGTCTGAAGTGCTCGCACATGTTCAACCTGATGGACGCGAGCGGCGGCATCGGCGTGACCGAGCGGATGGCCTACATTCTCAAGGTCCGACAGCTGGCGGTGGGGATTGCGAAAAAGTGGGCCGGCGTAGACACCGAACGGCCGACGGCTCATCACGAAGGTCATCAAGACACGAAGATCACAAAGGCAGATGAATGATCGTGGTGCTTTGGTGTTGAGAACGTCGTAGGTGGACCAGCATGGATCGTGAACTTCTCCTCGAAATCGGCGTCGAAGAGCTCCCGGCCGCGTGGCTGCCGGGACTCACCCGGCAACTGGCGGAGAAGCTGCAGGCGCGCCTCAAAGAGATGCGGCTGGCGCCCGACGTGCCGGTCGAGAGCTTCAGCACGCCGCGGCGGCTGACGGCGCGCGTCGGACGCATGCCCGAGCGGCAGGAGGATCTCGACGAGTCGATCACCGGCCCGCCGGTGTCGGCGGCCTTCAATGCCGCCGGCGAGCCGACCCCGGCGGCGCTCGGTTTCGCGAAGAAGCAGGGCGTGGCGTTCGAGGCGCTGGCGCGCGTGAAGACCGACAAGGGTGAGTATCTCGCGGTGCGCAAACACCATCGCGGCCGCAGCACCGTCGACGCGCTGCCGGAGCTGCTCGGATCGCTGCTCCGCGACCTGGCGTTTCCCAAGCAGATGCACTGGGACGCGATGCTGCCAGACGGCAAGGGTGAGCTGGTGTTCGGACGGCCCATCCGCTGGCTGCTCTACCTGTATGGCGGACGCGTGGTCCCCTTCACCATCGGCCGCACCCCCAATGCGGCCGGATCGCAGGTGCAGGATGTCACCACCGGCGCCGTGACCTACGGGCATCGCTTCCTGGCGACGAGCGGGCGGGCCGGTCGCGCCGTCAAGGTGCGGACGTTCGACGAGTACCGCGCGCGCCTGCCCGAGCACTTCGTGGTCCTCGATCACTCGGAGCGCCGCGATCGCATCGCCCGCGAGCTCGAAGCCAAGGCCCGCAAGCTCGGGGGCCGCGTGCACTTGCGCGAGCAGGCTGACCTGGTCGACGAGGTCGCCGATCTCGTCGAGTTCCCGGGCGTGGTGGCCGGCTTCTTCGATCGGGCCTTTCTCGAACTGCCGCAGGAGGTGCTGACGACCACGCTGGTGCACCACCAGCATTATTTTCCGGTCCTCACCGATGGTGGGGAGCTCAAGGAAGCGTTCCTGGCGGTGGTCAATACGCAACCGCAGGACGAACGCCTGATCGCGAAGAACGCCGAACGCGTCGTCGCCGCGCGGCTGCGCGACGCCAAGTTCTTTTGGGACGCCGACCGCACGATCAAGCTGGAGGATCGGCTCGATCGGCTGCACACGGTGGTCTTCCACAAGAAGCTGAAGGACAACACCTACCGCGACAAGGCGGAGCGGATCGAGAAGTTGGCCGAGGCCATCGCCCGCGACGCGCTGATGGCGTCGCCCGCCGAAGCGGCGGCAGCGGGGAAGGCGGGGCGGCTCGCCAAGGCCGATCTCGTGACCGACATGGTGTTCGAGTTCCCCGAGCTCCAGGGGAAGATGGGCGGTATCTACGCGCGCGAAGAGGGGCTCGCCGAACCGGTCTGGAAAGCGGTCTACTACCACTACCTGCCGCTGAGCGTCGAGAGCGACGCGCCGCCGTCACGCCAGGCCCTCGGCGCCGCGGCCGGCACGTGGGCGGCGCTGGCGATCGCCGACAAGGCGGACACGCTGGTCGCTCTGTTCGGCGCCGGCGAGAAGCCCACCGGCTCGCGGGATCCCTTCGGCCTGCGACGGAGCGCCCACGGGCTGCTGCGTGTCCTGGTCGATCTGCCGGAGCTGACCGGCATCGATCGGCCGGTGACGCTCGGGCAGGTCACGGGTGGCCAGCCGCCCGCCGGCGGCCCCGACACGGCGCTGCAGACCTTCCTGCTCGAGCGGCTCCGTTACGTGCTCGAGCAGCGCGGCTTCGACGCGCGTAACGTCCGCGCGGTGACCCACGGCGAGGTCGGCGCCCTCAGTCCGCTACTCGCGCGCCGCAAGCTCGAGGTGCTGCCGGAGTTCACCTCGTCGCCCGGCTTCACGCAGCTCGCGACCGCGTTCAAGCGGATCCGCAATATCGCGCGGGAGCTGCCGCAGCATCAGGCCGGTGATCTGGCCATACTCAACGAGCCCGCCGAGCTGGCGCTCCTCGCGGAACTCGAGCAGCGGCAGCAGACCATCGAAGCGGCGGTCGCGTCGGGCGACTTCAGGCGAGGGTTCGCCGAGGCCGCGCGTTTTGGCCCGGCGGTCGACACGTTCTTCAAGGATGTGTTCGTCATGGTGGACGACCCGGCGCTCAAGATGGCCCGCCTGCAATTGATGCGCCGGCTCGAGCAGGTCATCCTGTCACTGGCGGACATTTCGGAAATCGTGACAGAAGACCCGAAGCAGGCCTGAAGGCCTGCGCTGCGAACTGCAAACTGCAGACACCCAACTACCAACGAAGAACAGCCGGAGTAGAGCACACGTAATGGCAAAGAAACTCGCACGCAAGAAGTCAGCCCCTCAAGCCCAAAGCCGAAAGCCCAAAGCCAGGGCGCCCAAGGGGTCCGCGCCCAAGGCGTCCGCGCGCAAGGCGTCCGCGCGCAAGGGGTTTGCGCCCAAGGGCGCGGGGAAGTACGTGTACCATTTCGGCCGCAAGACCGACGGCAACGGCACGATGAAGCCGCTGCTTGGCGGCAAGGGCGCGAACCTCGCCGAGATGTGCCGCATCGGGCTGCCGGTGCCGCCCGGCTTCACGATCACCACCGAGGTGTGCACCTACTACTACGCCAACAAGCGGACGTATCCGCCGACGCTGCGCAAGGAGATGGAGAACGGCATCGCGCTGCTCGAGCAGCAGAGCGGCAAGCAGTTCGGCGATTTGAAGAACCCGCTGCTCGTCTCGGTGCGCTCGGGCGCCCGCGACTCGATGCCGGGCATGATGGACACCATCCTCAACCTCGGCCTCAACGACCAGACCGTCGAGGCGCTGGCCACCAAGACGGGGAATCCGCGCTTTGCCTGGGACTGCTATCGCCGCTTCGTCCAGATGTACTGCGACGTCGTGCTTGGCGTGCAGAAGCGCCCGGAAGAGGATCACGATCCGTTCGAGACGGTCATTCACGGTCTCAAACACGAGCGCTATCACCAGGACATCGACGACAACAAGCTGACCGCCGACGATCTCAAGGAGATGGTGGTCCGCTTCAAGGCCCTGGTCAAGCAACGGGCCGGCAAGCAGTTCCCGAACTCTCCCTGGGACCAGCTGCTCGGCGCCGTCGGTGCGGTGTTTGGATCGTGGATGAACGACCGGGCGATCGTCTACCGGCGTAAGTACAACATCCCGACCGAGTGGGGCACCGCCGTCAACGTGCAGGCGATGGTCTACGGCAACACGGGCGACAACTCCGGCTCGGGTGTCGCGTTCACCCGCAACCCGGCCAACGGCGTCAAGGAGTTCTACGGCGAATTCCTGATCAACGCGCAGGGCGAGGACGTCGTCGCCGGCGTGCGCACGCCTGAACCCGTCGCCGAGCTGAAGAAGGTGATGCCGAAGGCCTACGCCGAGCTCGAGCGCATTCGCCAGACACTGGAGCAGCGTTTCAAGGACGTCCAGGACTTCGAGTTCACCATCGAGGACGGCGTCGTCTTCATGCTGCAGACGCGCAATGGCAAGCGCACCGCGATGGCGGCACTCAAGTTCTCGGTGGACATGTACAAGGAGAAGCTGATCGACTGGAAGACCGCGGTGATGCGTAATCCCGCCGACCAGCTCGAGCAGCTGCTCGCGCCGGTGTTCGACCTCGCCGAAGTGGCCAAGGCGAAAGCGATTGCCACGGGACTGCCCGCGGGGCCGGGGGCGGCCTCGGGTCAGATTTACCTGAATGCCGACCGCGCCGTCGCAGCCGCCGAGAAGGGCGAGAAAGTCCTGCTGGTCCGGGTCGAGACGTCGCCGGAGGATCTGCGCGGCATGATCGCGGCTGAAGGGATTCTCACCGCGCGCGGCGGCGTGTCGTCGCACGCGGCGCTCGTCGCGCGGCAGATGGGCAAGGTCTGCGTCTGCGGCGCGGCGGCGGTCGAAGTCGACTACCAGGCGCGCACCGTCAAGGCCGACGGCCGGACCTTCAAGGAAGGCGAGTGGATGTCGATCGACGGCACCATCGGCAAGGTCTACGCCGGCCAGGTGAAGACGGCGCCGTCGGAGATCGTCGCCGGCCTGATCCACGGCGACCAGGCAGCCCAGCAGACCGAGAAGTTCAAGCACTTCCAGCAGCTGATGAAATGGTGCGCCGACGCGACCCGCATGAGCGTCCGCACCAACGCCGACACGCCGGAGCAGGCCGCCAACGCCGTCGCGTTCGGCGCCGTCGGCATCGGCCTGACCCGCACCGAGCACATGTTCTTCGAGGGCGGTCGCATCGACGCGATGCGCGAGATGATCCTCGCCGAAACGCTCGACGAGCGGAAGGCCGCACTCGACAAGCTGCTGCCCTACCAGCGCGAGGACTTCGCCGGCATCTTCCGCGCGCTCAAGGGCTACCCCGCGACGATTCGCTTCCTCGACCCGCCGCTGCACGAGTTCCTGCCGCACACCAAGCAGCAGCAGGAGGAGCTGGCGAAGAAGATTGGCGTGCCCGCGGCGCGCATCCACCAGCGCGTCGAGCAGTTGCACGAGTTCAACCCGATGCTCGGCTTCCGCGGCTGCCGCCTCGGCATCGGCTACCCCGAGATCTCGGCGATGCAGGCGCGGGCGGTGTTCGAAGCCGCGGCGGAGGTGCAGAAGGAAGGCATCAAGGTGCGGCCCGAGATCATGATCCCGCTGGTCGCCTTCAAGAAGGAGCTCGACCTGCAAATCGAGGTGGTGCACCAGGCGGCGCGCGAGGTCCAGGCCGAGAAAAAGGTCAAGCTCACCTACCTGGTGGGCACGATGATCGAGATCCCGCGGGGCGCGCTGACCGCTGACGCGATCGCGCAGTCGGCCGAGTTCTTCAGCTTCGGCACCAACGACCTGACCCAGACCGCCCTCGGCATGTCGCGCGACGACTCGGGATCGTTCCTGCCGCAGTATCAGGAGCTCGAGATCGTCACGAAGAACCCGTTCGCGACGATCGACGCCTCCGGCGTCGGACAGCTCGTCGAGATCGCGGTCGCCAAGGGCCGCGCTGCGCGGCCCGGCCTGAAGCTCGGGATCTGCGGCGAGCACGGCGGCGATCCCGCGTCGATCCACTTCTTCGAGAAGGTCGGCCTCGACTACGTGAGCTGCTCCCCCTACCGCGTCCCGGTGGCGCGGCTCGCGGCCGCCCAGGCCGCGCTGCAGCGGAAGGTCGAGGATTGATCCGAATCCACAAGCACGAAGGCGGGTCCACCCAGTGCGTCGAACGGGTGGACCCGGCCTGGCTCGCGCCGGGCGGCGCAGTCTCGGTCTGGGTCGATCTCGACAGTCCGACGCCAGAGGAGGCCCGGATTCTCTCGGACGTGTTTCACTTCCACGAGCTTGCCATCGAAGATGCGATGAGCGAGGCCCACCACCCCAAGGTGGAATCCTACGGGGACTACCTCTACCTGATCCTCCACGGCATCGACTTCGCGGCTGCCGAGCACTGCTTCACCACCACGGATGTCGATTTCTTTCTCGGGGCACAGTACCTGGTCACGGTGCACCCCGGCGTGTCCCGCACGCTGGGCAAGATCAACGAGGTGTGCGACCGCGACAGCCGCATCCTGGGTGAGGGCCCTGGCGTCCTGATGTACCGCATTGTCGATACCATGATCGACAACTACCGGCCGGAAGTCGAGAAGCTCGAGGCTCAGCTCGACCAACTCGAGGACGAGGTATTCGAACACCCCGACCAGCGTCTGGCGCGGCGGATCCTCAACTTCAAGAAGGACGTCTCGTCGCTGCGCCAAGTGGTGCTGCCGCAGCGCGATGCGGTGGGCCGGCTGGCGCGGCGCGAGTTTCCCCTCATCACCGAACAGCTCGCCTATCGCTTTCGCGACGTACACGACCATCTCGTCCGGCTGTCGGACGAAGCGATGTTCTTTCAGGACCGCATCACCAGCATTCTCGACGCGCACCTGTCGGCGGTGTCGAACCAGCTGAATACCGTCATGAAGGTGCTCACCATTTTCGCGACGCTGTTCATGCCGTTGACCGTCTTCACGGGGATGTGGGGCATGAACATCCCGATCCCGCACTATCCCGGCGGCGACGCCGCCCAGTTTTGGTGGGTCGTGGCGATCATGGCCGCGATGTCGGCCGCGATGCTCTGGTTCTTCCGCCGCAAGCGCTGGATCTAGCCCGCCTTCCATGTCCCGTATCCACCGCCTGCCCGCCGACCTCGCCAACCAGATTGCCGCCGGAGAAGTCGTCGAGCGACCGGCGTCGGTCGTCAAGGAACTGGTCGAGAACGCCATTGACGCCGGCGCCCGGCGCATCACCATCGCGGTCGAACTCGGTGGCAAGAAGCTGATACGGGTCGAGGACGACGGCGAGGGCATGGACCCGGACGACGCCAGGCTGGCGATCGAGCGGCATGCCACCAGCAAGATCGCCCACGCCGAGGATCTCGCGGCCATCGACACGCTCGGATTCCGCGGCGAAGCGCTGCCGAGCATCGCGTCGGTGTCGCATTTCACGCTGCGCACGCGGGCGCGGGGGCCGCAGCCCTCGACCGGGCTCGGGGCAGGGAGCGGCACCGAGATCAAGGTCAACGCCGGGGTCATCGCGTCGGTGCGCGAGGTCGGCGCCCCCGAGGGCACCTGCATCGAGGTCGCCGACCTGTTCTACAACCTGCCCGCGCGCCGCAAGTTCCTCAAGTCCGACACCGCGGAGACGACGCAGATCTCGCGACTGGCGACGCAGATGGCGCTCGGCTATCCCGAGGTCGGCTTCACCGTGACCAGCAGCGGCCGCAGCCTGCTGCAGTGCACGCCGGCGAACAGCCTGCGGGAGCGGTTCTTCCAGCTCTACGGCGATCGCGCCGATCTCGTAGAAGTGAGGAAGGCGGCGGGCGGCCTGCACATCGAAGGCTACATCGCGGCGCTGGGCGACCAGGGCCCGACGCGCGGGGCGCAGAACGTCTTTGTCAACCGCCGCATCGTCAAGGACCGCACCATCGCGCACGCGATCATCCAGGCCTACAGCGTCGCCACCATCAAGGAGCGCAGCCCGGAGGTGCATCTGTTCCTGCGCATCGCGGCGGACCGCGTGGACGTCAACGTCCACCCGACCAAGGCGGAAGTGCGCTTCCTCGAGCAGTCGCTGGTGCACGAGGTGCTGCGCCGCGCCCTGGGCGACGCGCTCGGGCAGGGCAGGGCGCCCGAGCTGCAATTCCGCCTGGAACAACCCGATGCGTTCGATCCGGGCGACCCGCGGCCGATGACCATTCCGGGGGTGCTGGCCGGCGCCACCGTTGGTAACCGCTGGACTCCCGAACCGGCGATGCGGACCCCGGGATTGCCGCCGCTGTCTCCACCGTCGACCTGGCTGCCGCCTTCCGCCGTCGCTGACCCGAGGGCGGATGCGTCAGGCGGAAGCACCGGCATCCGCGAAATCCGCCCGATGATTCCGCTGGGGCAGTTTCGCGACACCTTCATCATCGCGGTGGACGACGAGGGGGTCGCGATCATCGATCAGCATGTCGCGCACGAGCGTGTGCTGTTCGAGCAGGTGATGGAACGGCTGACCGCCGGCCGGATGGAGAGCCAGCGGCTGCTGACGCCCATCCTGCTCGACCTGCCGCCCGCGCAGCGGGATGTCCTCAGGCTGCATGCGGCGACACTCGAGCGCTTCGGCATGGAGGTGGAGGAGTTTGGCGGCGACAGCGTGCGGCTGTCCGCGCTGCCGGCGCTGCTCGATCCCGCCGAGTGCGAAGCGACCGTGCGCGCGCTGGCGGAGGATCTCGAGGGGCTCGCGGGGGGCACGGGCGTGGATGATGCGCTCCGCAAGATTGCGGCGACGATGGCGTGTCATGCGGCGGTGAAGGCGAACTACCCGCTGACGCTCGACAAGATGCGCTACATCCTCGAAGAATTGCGGCGCACGGCCTATTCCAGCGTCTGTCCGCACGGCCGCCCCGTCGTGCTGCGGTTGACGCGGCGGGAAATCGAAAAGAACTTCCAGCGCGTCTGAGGAGCCGTCCGGCCACTCGACAGACCTCTGCAATACGCGAACTTCTCTTGACCTGGACGCGTCAGCCGTTTACTCTGCAGTCCTCCCCGCGATTCTCTCGAGTAAGTCCAAGCGATAAAGGCGGCGGGACGTCCCCCGCGCGCAAAGCTGTTCGTGCAGCTGCCGAACTTGGAGTAACCATGTCCCGTGGTCTGATTCCGACTCTGATCGTCGCCTTGACGGCGATCCTGTTCTTCGGCCTTGGCAGCCTGCTCGCGGCGCGCCAGGCCGCGACGAGCGACGGCGAGCAACTCACCGCCCTCCGCGCCGAAGTCGGTGCCCTGAGGCGCCAGCGAGGCAATGTGACGGGCACCAGCGGCCGCCTCGAGGGCGCGTCGCCGGCCGCGATCGACGACCACAGCCGCGCCGCCCTGGTCGCCGACATCAAACAGCAGTTGCAGCAGGAAATGGGATTGCTGCCGGTCAGCCTGCTTCGCGAGCGGCGCCACAGTTTCGTCGAGCTGTATTCCTACGACGCGACCGGCGCGAGCAATTACGGGACGGCCGGCTACCTGGGCGAGGGCTACTTCATCACGGTCAAGCACGGCGTCATCGCCCTCGGCGATGCGTCCGACAGCCGCAGGATTACTTCGGTCAGAATCATGTACAAGGGGCGGGCGATTGCGGCCCGCGTGGTCGACGCTGGCAATGCGCAGGTCGAAGTGGATCCAGGCGACTGGGCCATCCTGAAGGTCAAGGAAGCCATCGACCTGCCGCCGCTGGACGTCAATCTGGCCTACGCGTTCGACTTTGCGGAGCCGATCTTCCGTCTCGGCAACGACTATTCGAAGGGCATCATTGTCTCGACCGGCAACGTCGGCCAGCGGACGCCCAACCATCTGGTGACCTGCTTGACCGACGGCCATCCGGGCGTCTCGGGCGGCGGCGTGCTGAACGGCGACGGGCAGCTGGTGGGTATCCCGATCGGCCGGATGCAGGGGGATT
>JBKJRJ010000267.1:0-12962 GCA_046594705.1 Vicinamibacterales bacterium | reverse complement strand
GCAAGGCCAGGTCGAACGCGGCACACGCGTCGTGCGCATGGTCGATCGCCACGACGAGGAGGGCTTCGGCAGCTGCTCCAACGAGGGGGAGTGCGAGGCGGTCTGTCCGAAGGAGATCTCGATCACCAACATCGCGCGCATGAACCGCGAGTTCATGAAGGCCACGCTGCTGCGCGGCTGACACCCGCTCGAGCAGCTACTGGGGGGCCTGAATTCTACAGGAGCTGGGCTTTGGCCGGAACCTCACCGTTTGACGCACCAAAAGCCAAAAGCCCAAAGCCAAGAGCCGTGTGAGTGGGCCGACGGCCGGCACTCACACCTTGATGATGTCGGTCAGTTCCTTGACCGACGCGGCGGACTTCTTGAGCGCGGCGTCTTCCTCCGCGGTCAGCTTGATCTGGATGATCTGCTCGACGCCGCCGGCGCCGAGTTTCACCGGCACGCCGACAAACAGGTCGTTAATGCCGTACTCCCCTTGCAGGAAGACGGAACACGGCATGATCTTCTTCTTGTCCTTCAGGATCGCTTCGACCATCTCCGCCGCCGCTGAGCCGGGCGCGTACCACGCGCTCGTGCCCACCAGTTCGGTGATCTCGAGCCCGCCGCGTGCCGTGCGCTTGCCGATCGCCTCGATCCGCTCGGCCGTCAGCCCCGGGTAATCCGGCAGCGGAATGCCCGCGATGGTCGAGTAGCGCGGCAGCGGCACCATCGTGTCGCCGTGGCCACCCAGCACGAACGCGTGGATGTTCTCGACCGAGACGCCGGTTTCCATCGCGATGAACGACCGCATGCGCGCCGAGTCCAGCACACCCGCCATGCCGATCACACGCTCGCGTGGGAACTTGCTCAGCCGGTAGACCGCCTGGCACATGGCGTCCAGCGGGTTCGCCACCGGGACGATGATGCAGTTGGGCGAGTACTTCACCACCTGCTCGGTCACCGACTGCATGATCTTGTAGTTGACGTGCAGCAGGTCGTCGCGGCTCATGCCGGGCTTGCGCGGCACGCCCGAGGTGATCACCACCACGTCGGAGTTGGCGGTTTCCTGCCAGCCGGCTTCGTCGGCGCCGGCGCCGATGACGCGCGAGTCCGAGATCTCGATCGGGCACGCTTCGTAGATATCGAGCGCGACCCCTTTGGCCTTGTTCCCGGCGATGTCGATGATGACGACGTCGGCCAGCTCCTTGTCCGCGATTGCGCGCGCGACCGTGGCGCCGACATTCCCCGCGCCGCCGACGACTGTGACTTTACGATTCATTGCTCTTCCTCACATTGCAGCGATTCTGGAGAACGGGCCCACGGCTGGCTCACCAAGACTTCAAGGCACAAAGGCACGAAGCTCTTCATGAAGTGATCTTTTGAGTCTTCGTGTCTTCGTGCCTTTGTGCTGGAGCCGTCGGCCCGTCTACATATTCGAAATGATGGCATCTGCGAACTGCGACGTCTTGAGCTCGGTGGCCCCTTCCATCTGGCGCGCGAGATCGTAGGTCACCTTTTTCTGGCGGATGGTCTTGTCGAGCCCGGTTTCGATGAGATCGGCCACGCTGCCCCAGCCCAGATAGCGGAACATCATCACACCCGACAGGATGACGGAGCCCGGGTTGATGACGTCCTTGCCGGCGTACTTCGGCGCCGTGCCGTGGGTCGCCTCGAAGAAGCCGATCTCGTCGCCGATGTTGGCGCCCGGCGCCATCCCGAGGCCGCCGACCTGCGCCGCGCAGGCGTCGGACAGGTAGTCGCCGTTCAGGTTCGGCGTCGCGAACACGTCGTAGTCCGCGGTGCGCGTGAGGATCTGCTGGAAGACGCTGTCGGCGATGCGGTCGTTGACGAGAATCTTCCCCTCGCGCGAGGCGCCGGCCGTGACTTCGTCCTCGGTGACGATCTTGTCGCGGAACTCCGCCTTGGCGACCTCGTAGCCCCAGTCGCGGAACGCCCCCTCGGTGAACTTCATGATGTTGCCCTTGTGCACCAGGGTCACGGTCTTGCGCTTGTTGTCGATCGCGTACTGCAGCGCCATCCGCATCAGCCGCTTCGACCCGAATTCGGACATCGGCTTGATGCCAATCCCCGAATCGGGACGGACGCGCTTGCCCATCTCGGTAGCGAGGAACTCGATGACCCGCTCAGCCTGCGGCGTGCCGCGCGCCCATTCGATGCCGGAATAAACGTCCTCGGTGTTCTCGCGAAAAATCACCACGTCCATCAGTTCGGGATGCTTCACCGGCGACGGAACGCCCTCGAAGTACTTCACTGGCCGGACACAGGAGTACAGATCAAGCACCTGGCGCAGCGTCACGTTCAAGCTGCGGATGCCGCCGCCCACGGGCGTCGTCAGCGGGCCCTTGATGGCCACCTTGTACGAACGGACGGCTTCGAGCGTGTCGTTGGGCAGCCACTCGCCGTACTGCTCTTTCGCCTTCTCGCCGGCCGGCACCTCGAACCACACGATCTTTTTCTTGCCGCCAAACGCCTTTTCGACGGCGGCGTCGAACACCCGCACGCTGGCACGCCAGATGTCGGGGCCGATGCCGTCCCCTTCAATGTAGGGAATGATCGGATTGTCGGGAACGACGAGCCGTCCGCTCTTTCGGGTGATGGCAGTTCCGGTGGTGGGTGCTTTTAAAATTGAAAAATTCGGCATTAGGTCACGTCCCCGTTTCGGCGTTACAGGTTCTTCACAGAAACTGTGGAAAAGCTTGTGGAAAACACAGGCCCGATCGCCGTTTGTCCCGCATCAAATCGGGAGTTTCATGCGGTTTGCACCACGATGGTGCGACGCAGGTTTGCAAACAGGACATTATAATGCGTAGAGAAAGCCACGCTCCATAACAGACACAAATCATGCACATTGTTATTGCCGATGCCCTTCCCACGTCAGCCGCGGACGCGCTGCGCGCCGCCGGCTGGTCCGTCGATGCCAAAGCGGGCCGCACGCCCGCCGACTTGGCACGCGATCTCGCGGACGCCGACGCGCTGATCGTCAGGAGCGCCACGCAGGTGACCGCGGCACTGATCGGGGCGGCGCCGAAGCTGCGGGTGATCGCGCGCGCCGGCACCGGCGTCGACAATGTCGACGTGCCGGCCGCCACCGCGCGCGGCATCCTGGTCATGAATGCCGCCGGCGCCAGCAGCGTCAGCGTGGCCGAGCTCGCGGTGGGGCTGATGCTCTCCCTGGCCCGCCCGATTCCCGCCGCCGATGCCTCGATGAAGCGCGGCGAGTGGGAAAAGAAGAAGTTCATGGGGACGGAGTTGCGCGGCAAACTGCTGGGCGTCATCGGCTTCGGACGCATCGGCCGTGAAGTCGCGGCCCGGGCCCGCGCGTTTGGCATGGCCATCGTCGCCTACGACCCGTTTATCGCCGCGCGTGCCGCCGAAGCCGCGGGAACTGCGCTCGTCGAGCTTGAAGACCTCCTCAGCCGCGCCGATTTCATCTCCCTCCACATGCCCTCGCTCCCCGAAACCCATCATGTGATCAACGCCGAGCGTCTCGCGCGGTGCAAAAAGGGGGTGCGAATCGTCAACACGGCGCGTGGCGAGTTGATCGACGAAGCGGCGCTCGCCGATGCGATCGAGTCCGGGCACGTCGCCGGCGCCGGACTCGACGTGTTCGATTCCGAGCCGCCCACTGACAAACGGTTGACAGCGCTGCCGCAAGTGGTGGCCACGCCGCATATCGCGGCCTCCACCGCCGAGGCACAAGAACAGGTCGGCAGCGAGATCGCCATCAACGTGCGGGACTACCTGCTCGAGGGGGTCATCCGGAACGCCGTCAATTTTCCGGCAGTGCCGCCCGACGATGTGCCGAAGCTGCGGCCGTACCTGCTGCTCGCTGAAAAGCTCGGCGCCCTCATCGCGCAGCTGGTGCCGGAGCGGCCGGAGTCGATGGGCATCCGCTATTACGGCCCGCTGATGACCACCTACGAAAACGTGATCGGGAGCGCCGTGCTCGCCGGCGCCCTGTCACGCTCGGAAGACAACGTGACGGCCGTCAACGCGCGCGCCCTGGCAGGGGAACGCGGCCTCGAAGTCGTCGAGTCGCGCAGCAGCCGCCCGCGCGACTTCATGCAGCTGATTTCGGTGAAACTGTGCAGCGCCACGCGCGAACGCTGGGTCGAAGGCATGGTGGTCGAGCCGGCCAGCCCGCGGCTCTCCTCGATCGACGGCGTCCCCATCGAAGCGCCGCTCTCGGGCACGCTCATCGTGATGGCCAACGACGACCGGCCGGGTGTGATCGGCGAGGTCGGCACGGCCCTCGGCCGCCACGGGGTGAACATCGGGAGCTTCGCCCTCGGCCGTGACACCTCCGGCGCCGTCGGCGTGATCAGCGTGGACGAGGGAGACGGCCTGGCCGCGGCGGTGAAAGATGTCCGCGCCTCGAAGGCCGTGCGCGAAGCGCTGATCGTGCGGCTGTAGCGTTCGTGATGGTGAACGGTTGCGCCTGAGGGATCAGCGCAACGCGAGCCGGCGATATCCCTTCGTCAGGAGATCCTCGAGCTCCACGGCGTCGACGCCGATCCTGGTGACCTTGTAGCGGTCCCCCACCGGCTGGCCTTCCGCCACCATATAGATAGTGTCGGCAGCGCCGGGACCGGGCGCGAGGCTGATGACGGCGGTGCGGCGAATGCCGTCGGGCCGCGTCTCTTCGGCGATCCCCATCAGCGTCATCGCCGGGTCCGCCGGCGTGGACACGGCCGGCCGGCCCTCGGGCGTGGTCACGGCGCGCGCGACGGGTTCCCAGGGCATGGTGCGCGCCGCGCGTGGCGCGGACGCGAAGGAAAAGGGGTTGCGGGCGTTCTGGTCGGGGGCGGGCGCCTGGGCCATGCGCGCGTGCAGCCGGGTAGCCTGCGCGCGCACGTCACCGGCCAGCGAGTCGGCGCCGGGCGCGGCCGCGTGGCGCGTCGCCCGCTCTTCCCCCGGGGACTGCGGTGACGGCATGTTCGCCACCGCAAGATAGGAGAAGAGCACCGCGGCGCCAACGCTGTAGAACGCCGTCTTGCCTGCAGTCATGGTCTCAAGTCTGGGCTGTTCTGACGGCTGAGATTTTATCACGGCCCCGGATTACGCGGATGACGCGGACCACGTGGTAATATCTGCCGTGCCCCCGGTTTCTAACACTGGGCCTTCCTCGTTTTGGATTCCCGTCTCTGCAATCGCGATCATTCCCGCGCGGTACGAGTCGACTCGTCTTCCAGGCAAGGCCCTGGCCGACCTTGCCGGCCGCCCGATGATCGAGCACGTTTACCGGCGCGCCGCCGCCGCCGCCCTCGTGTCGCGCGTGATCGTGGCCACCGACGATCAACGGATCCTCGAGGCGGTCCATCGCTTTGGCGGCGAAGCGGTCTTGACGGCCGCCTCGCATCAGAGCGGCACCGACCGGCTCGCGGAAGTCGCCGCCTCGCTCGACTGCGACGTCGTGGTCAACGTCCAGGGTGACGAGCCGCTCCTGGCGCCGGAGACGATCGACGCGGCCATCGCGCCCTTTACGACCGACCCGTCCCTTCAGATGAGCACGCTGCGCCGCCGGATTACCGACGCCGCGGAGATGCAGAACCCCAACGTCACCAAAGTCGTACTGGATCAGGAAGGGTTCGCCCTCTATTTTTCGCGCGCGGGGATTCCCTTCACCAGGGCCGGCCAGCCGCCGGTGACCGCCTGGGCGCACATCGGGCTCTATGTCTACCGCCGCGCCTGCCTGCTGCGTGTCGCGGCGCTGCCGCAGACGGCGATGGAACGCGCCGAAGCGCTCGAGCAGCTGCGCGCGCTCGAGCACGGCATCCGCATCAAGGCGATCGAAACCACTCACGAAACGATAGGCGTCGACACGCCCGAAGACCTCGAGCGCGTCCGCGCCTTGCTGGCGCACCCCCTTGCCACCTGAGAGACTCAAGACGATGCAACAGTCCGAGAAGCGGCCCGTCAAATACATCCTGGTCACCGGCGGCGTGGTGTCGTCACTCGGCAAGGGGCTGGCGGCGGCCTCCATCGGCGCCCTCCTCGAGGGCCACGGCTACAAGGTCGCCCTCCAGAAATTCGACCCCTACATCAACGTCGACCCCGGCACCATGAGCCCGTACCAGCACGGCGAAGTCTACGTGACGGACGACGGCGCCGAGACGGACCTCGATCTGGGACACTACGAGCGGTTCACCAACCAGGTGACGACGCGGAACAACAACTGGACGACCGGCAAGATCTACCTGTCCGTCATCCAGAAGGAGCGGCGCGGCGATTACCTCGGCCGCACGGTCCAGGTCATCCCCCACATCACCAACGAGATCAAGGACGCCATCAAGACCGTCGCGAAGGACGTCGACATCGTCCTGGTCGAGATCGGCGGCACCGTCGGCGACATCGAGAGCCTGCCCTTCGTCGAGGCGATCCGCCAGCTGCGGCAGGATGTCGGCCGCGACAACACGCTCTACATCCACCTCACGCTGGTGCCGTTCATCGGCGCCGCGGGAGAACTGAAGACCAAGCCGACGCAGCACAGCGTGCGCGACCTGCGCGCGATCGGCATCCAGCCCGACATCCTGCTGTGCCGCACCGATCGGCATCTCGATCAGGACATCAAGCGCAAGATCGCGCTGTTCTGTGACGTCGACGAGGAAGCGGTGATCACGGCGAAGGACGTGTCGAATATCTACGAGGTGCCGACCGTCCTGGCGGAGGAAGGGCTCGACCGCATCGTCCTGCAGCGGCTGCACCTGCCGGAGACCGCGGCGAAGATGGACGAGTGGCTCGACCTGGTCGATCGCATCAGCAACCCGGCCGACGAGATGACCATCCACGTGGTCGGGAAATACGTCGGCTACGAGGACTCCTACAAGAGCCTGAACGAGGCGCTGTACCATGGCGGCTTCAAGCACCGGCTCAAGATCCACATCCGATGGGTCGAAGCAGAGGCGCTGGAGCAGCCCGGCGGCGAGCAGTTGCTCGATGGCGCCGACGGCATCCTCGTACCGGGGGGGTTCGGCGATCGCGGCACGCGCGGGATGATGCGCGCCGCGGAAATCGCGCGCGAACGCGGGATCCCCTACTTCGGGATCTGCTACGGATTCCAGTGGGCGGCGGTCGAGTACGCGCGCCACGTCTGCGGCCTCGAGGACGCCGACTCGACGGAGTGCTCGCCGGACACCAAGACGAACGTGATCTACAAGCTGCGCGATCTGCTGGGGGTGGACGACCTGGGCGGCACGATGCGCCTCGGCAGCTACGCGTGCAGGCTGAAGCCGGGGTCGAAGTCGCACGCCCTCTACGGGGCGGACGTGATTGAGGAGCGACACCGGCACCGCTACGAGTTCAACTGCCTTTACGAGAAGGCGATCACCGAGCGCGGGCTGGAGATCGTGGGCCGCTCGCTCGACGGCAAGTTCGTCGAGATCATCGAGCTGCCCTCGCACCCCTGGTACGTGGCGGTGCAGTTTCATCCGGAGTTCAAGTCGAAGCCGCTCAAGCCGCACCCGCTGTTCGCCGGATTCGCGGAGGCGAGCCACCAGCACAAGCTGGCGGCGCGGCGCCCCGCCGCAGCGTCCGTGGTAGGGTAAACAACGTGCTCCCTATCGAAGTCGGTGGCGTGAGCATCGGCGGCGGCGCGCTGGTACTCATCGCCGGCCCGTGCGTCATCGAGAGCGAGGCGCACGCCGTCGAGACGGCGCTGGCGCTCCGCGACATCTGCCGCCGCGCCGGGCTGCCCTTCATCTTCAAAGCGTCATACGACAAGGCGAACCGCACGTCGGGGTCGTCCTTCCGCGGTCCGGGACTGGTCGAAGGGGTCCGTGTGCTCGGACGGGTGCGCGAGGCGGCCGGCGTGCCGATCCTGACCGACATCCACGAACCCGCGCACGCCGCGCCGGTCGCGGAGGTCGCCGACATCCTCCAGATCCCGGCGTTCCTGTCCCGCCAGACCGATCTGCTCATCGCGGCCGCGCGCAGCGGCCGCGCCGTGAACCTCAAGAAGGGTCAGTTCCTGGCGCCGCTCGACATGCGCCATGCGATCGACAAGGTCACCGCCGCCGGCAACCCGAAGGTCATCGTCACGGAGCGCGGCTTCAGCTTCGGTTATAACAACCTCGTGGTCGACATGCGCGCGTTCCCGATCCTGCGCTCACTTGGCTATCCCGTCGTCTACGACGTCACGCACAGCCTCCAGCTCCCGGGGGCCGGCGACGGCGTCACCGCGGGCCAGGCGGAGTTCATCGAGCCGATGGCCTGTGCGGGGGTCGCGGCCGGGGTCGATGGCGTGTTCATGGAAGTCCACCAGGACCCGTCGCGCGCGAAGAGCGATGCCCAGAACGCGCTCAGGCTCGACCTGCTGCCGGCGCTGCTCGAGCAACTGGGACAGATCCACGCCGTCAGGCACCGGTCTGCGGTGCCCCGGTGAGCACGGTGACGCCCGAGGCGGCCACGCTGGAACTCGCCCGCAAGGTCCTCCGCATCGAGGCGGCCGCCATCCTGGGGCTGGTCGATCGGCTCGACGGCGAATTCGAGCGCGCCGTGCAACTGCTCTTCGAATGCCGCGGCCGGGCCATCGTGACCGGCATGGGCAAATCCGGCATCATCTGCCGCAAGATCGCCGCCACACTCTCGAGCACCGGCACGTCGGCGTTCTTCCTCCATCCCGCGGAAGCGATTCACGGCGATCTCGGCGCCATCCGGGAGGACGACGTCGTGCTGGCGCTGTCGCACAGCGGCGAGACCGAGGAGCTGGTGCGGCTGATGGAGTCGATCCGGCGGATCGGCGCGAAAGTGATCGCCATCACCGGTTCGTCCCGATCCACGCTGGCGAGGGGGGCTGACGTCACGCTCGACTGCGGCATCGCCGAAGAGGCCTGCCCGATGAACCTCGTGCCGACGGCAAGCACGACGGCCGCGCTGGCGCTGGGAGACGCGCTGGCGATGACGCTGCTCGTTCGTAAGGGATTCCGCGAGGAGCAATTCGCCTCGCTGCACCCCGGCGGCAAGCTCGGGCGGCAGCTGATGAGCGTCGGCGGGCTGATGCACGGCGGCGATGCCGCGCCCACCGTGCCGCTGACCGCCGTCATGCCGGACGTGATTCACGAGATGTCGAGCAAGCGGCTGGGGATGACCTGCGTGGTGGCCGCCGATGGGACGCTGGCGGGCGTGTTCACCGACGGCGACCTGCGCCGCCTGATGATGAGCCGCACGCCCAACGCCGTGCATGCACTGAGCGCGGGGGAGGCGATGACGCCGAATCCGCTCACCATCGGCCGCGGCATGCTGGCGGTTGAAGCGCTGCGCGTGATGGAAACGCACAAGATCACCTCGGTGGTGGTCGTGGACGAGCGGCGCGTCGTCGAAGGGGTGGTGCACCTGCACGACCTCTGGCGCACGCAGATGTTCTGACCTCCATGGCTGGCATCAAGCTGCTGCTGTTCGACGTCGACGGGGTCCTGACCGATGGGCGGATCCTGATTCACGCCGACGGCACCGAATCGAAGGAGTTCAACATTCGCGACGGCGCCGGCATCGTCTGGGCGCAGCGGGCGGGGCTGGCGGTGGGCCTGCTCTCGGCACGGCTGGCCGACGCGACGTCGGTTCGCGCCACCCAGCTTGGCATCACCATCCTGGTGCAGGGGGCGGCGAACAAGCTGGCGGGCTACCAGCAGATCCTGGCCGACGCCGGCCTGACGGATGCCGAGGTCGGCTACATGGGTGACGATCTGCAGGACCTGCCGGTGCTGCGGCGGGCCGGCTTCTCGGCGGCCCCGGCGGACGCGGCGCCGGAAGTGCTCGCGGCAGTGACGTGGGTCAGCAAGCGCCGCGGCGGGTGCGGCGCGGCGCGCGAGTGCATCGAGCACGTGCTCCGCGCGCAAGGACTCTGGCGCGGCGCCGTCGCCGAGTATCTCGGGTCGTGATGGACACCTCCGACGTCCTGCTCGTCGGACTGGTCGGCCTGCTGCTTGGGCTGGCGGTAGGCAAGGCGTGGGAGCGCTACAAGCTCCACGACGGCGTGTGGACCGATCGCCGCCGCGCGCGCGAATCTCCCCACTACATGCTCGGCCTCAATTTCCTCGTCGCCAACCAGATCGATCAGGCCATCGAGGAACTGTCGCAGGCCGCGCAGGCGGCGGGCGACCCGCTTGAAATCCACCTCATTCTCGGCAACCTGTACCGCGAAAAGGGCCAGGTCGGGCGCGCCATCCAGGAGCACCAGGGACTCCTGCAGCGGCCCAACCTGCGGAAGCTCGAACACGCCAACGTGCTGCTCTGCCTGGGCCTCGACTACCGCAGCGGCGGGTTCGTCGATCGGGCGATCGAGGCCTTCAAGGAGGTGCTGAAGCTCGATCCCGAGAATCGCTACGCGCTGTCGAATCTCGAGAAACTCTACGAGGATCAACACCAGTGGACCGAGGCCTACGCGATGCGCCAGCAACTCGCCACGCTGCCGGCGGCTTCGGGAGGCGAGCCGGATTCTCCCCGGCACAACGAGATCCTCGCCTTCCTCGAGAACGAGTTCGGCCAGGCGGCGCTCCGGGCGGCGGACTACCGCGAGGCGGCGCGGCGCTTCGACGCGGCGATCGAACGCGACGCGCGCAACGCGCCGGCGCACCTGAGCCTCGGAGACGTCCGCTTCCAGGAGGGGCAGCCGACCGACGCCATCGCCGTCTGGGAGCGGCTCGTCGACGCGTCGCCCGAACGGGCCTACCTCGCCTTCTCGCGGCTGGAGAACGCCTATGCCCGGGTCGGTGTGCCGGAGCGCTATGCCGCGCTCTGCCACAAGCTGATCGCCGCGAACCCGCTGGACTGGCGAACCCGCCTCGCGCTGGCGCGTTACCTGGCCTCGCGCGGACAGGAGCGGGAGGCCCTCGAGCTCCTGTTCGAAGCGCTCGTGCACCATCCGCACGCCCTCGCGCTGCACCAGGCGATCTGGCAGCTGCTCTCCGCCCTGAAGCTGCCGCCCTCGCTCGTCGGCCGTTACGAGGAGCTCACGCGCGACGCGATCTTCTACCTCGATCCGCACGTCTGCCTGCGCTGCCGCTACCGCAGCACCGAGCTCCTGTGGCAGTGCCCCCACTGCCACGAGTGGAACACCTTCGTCGAAGAACGCATCGCGCCGGCAAAGGATGCGGTCGAAGCCTAAGCGCAGCCTTACGGGAAGGCAGACGGCAGACGGCAGAAGGCAGAAGGCAGAAGGCAGAAGGCAGAAGGCAGAATTAGCAAACTGCCTGGCGATTCAGAGTGTTCTGCCGGCTGCCTTCTGCCGTCTGCCTTGCCACTGATGGGTTTTTCAGCAACCTGCTACAGGTCCGACTGCAGCGCATCGTAGGTCTCGCTCACCTGGCGATCCGTCTCCGCGAATCCCCGGTCGGTCCAGATCACGCGGTGGGCCCGTTTGACCTTCTCCTCGATCGGCCACTGCGCCGCCAGCCGAGCGCGGGCGGCGGTGTCCGACAGGTTGTCTCGCGCCATGACCCGGCGGATTTGTTCCTCCGGATCGCAGGCGGCGACGATCACCTCGTCGAAGTCGTGGTTGTGGCCGGTTTCGAACACCAGCGGGATGTCGGCGATCGCGACGCGCGTGCCGGCGGGACGATTGGCGAACCATTCCCGGATGCGGCGGTAGACCTCTGGGTGGATGACGGCCTCGAGGGCGGCGCGCGCCTTGGAGTCGCCGAACACGATGTGTCCAAGCGCCTGGCGATCGAGTGTCCCGTCGGGCCCGAGCACCGCGGCGCCGAACCGGGCGACAATCGCGGCCAGGCCCGCCGTGCCCGGAGCGACCGCCTCACGCGCCAGGACGTCGGCGTCGATGGCCGGCACCCCGTGCGACCTGAAGCGCGACAGGCAGTAGGACTTCCCTGTCCCGATCCCGCCGGTCAGCGCGACCCGACGCATAGCCCTGCCGGCTACCTGCTGCCTTCTGGGTTCGTTGTCGTCTTCGCCGCGCGCGCCTCGGCGGCCGCCAGCGTGTTCTTCAACAGCATGGCGATGGTGAGGGGACCGACGCCGCCGGGCACCGGGGTCAGCGCGCCGGCGACCTCCGCCGCAGACGGGTGCACGTCGCCGACCACGACCGTCCCGCGCTTCGCCAGCGACTCGAGCCGCGGCGACCCCAGCCCGAAGATCGATTCGATCACCGCCCGATCGCTGACCGGCGTCGTCCCGACGTCGATCACCGTTGCGCCGGGCTTGACGAAGGCGCGCGTCACGAACGCCGGACGGCCGATCGCGGCGACCAGGATGTCGGCTTGCGCCGCCACCGCGGCCAGGTCAGGCGTTTTGGAGTGGCAGATCGTGACGGTGGCATCGCGCTGCAGCAACAGCATGGCCATCGGCTTCCCGACGATGTCGCTGCGGCCGATCACGACCGCGTGTTTCCCGCCAATCGGCAGGCCTGACCGGTCGAGCAGCTCGAGCACGCCCGACGGCGTGCACGGCTTCAGGTGGGCGCGACCCTGTACCAGTTTGCCGACGTTGACGGGGTGGAAGCCGTCGACGTCCTTGTCCGGATCGATGGCATCGAAGACCCGCTGGGCGGCGTGGCGGCCCATGCCGTCGGGCAGCGGCGACTGCACCAGGATACCGTCGTGGCGATCGCTGTGGTTCAGGCGATGCACCAGCCCCAGCAGGGCGTCGAGCGTCGCGGTCGCCGGCAGGCGCTGGAGATCCACCCAGAGACCCGCCTCGGTGCCCGCCTTGACCTTGTTCCGGACGTAGACCTCGGACGCGGGGTTCTCCCCGACCAGGACAATGCCGAGTCCCGGCGGCCGGCCGGCATGTGCGGTGAACGCCTGCACGCCCGGAATCGCACCGGCCCGGATCTCCTTGCCGATCGCCGCGCCGTCAATCAGTTTACAGGTCACAACACTCAGCTTCCCGCGGTGGGTGACAGCGCGGCCGTTTCCAGTTCTTTGAGGTTGCTGGCGCGGCCGAGTACGACGAGGTCGTCGCCACCGCGCATCGCGGTGTCCGGTTCGGGGTTGAACTCCATCTTACCGTCA
>JBKJRJ010000255.1:0-7140 GCA_046594705.1 Vicinamibacterales bacterium | reverse complement strand
GGCGAGAGGAACTCGTGCAGCAGGTAGCCGTGCGCGGCGTGGATCTCGGCGATCTGCCCGCCGGCAGCGGCAAGCCGGCGGGCGGCCGCGGCGAAATCGCGCGCCACGCGGGCGATCTCGGCAGGGGTCATGGCGCGTGGCACCTGCCAGCCGTCGCGGAAGGCCAGCGCGCTCGGCGCCCAGATCGGCTGCCAGCCGCCGTCGGCCGGCACGACCGGGCCGCCGCCCTTCCACGGCTCGGCGGTGCTCGCCTTCCGTCCCGCGTGGGCGAGCTGCATGCCGGGAACGGCGCCCTGCGACTCGATCAACCGGAAAATACGGGCGAGCGGTTCGACGTGGTCGTCGGCGTAGATGCCGAGGTCCGCGGAACTGATTCGACCGTCGGCCGTCACGGCGGCTGCTTCCGTCAAGACGGCTCCGGCGCCGCCGACGGCCCGGCTGCACAAGTGGACCATGTGCCAGTCGGTCGCCATGCCATCAGGGCTCGAGTACTGGCACATCGGGGAGACGACCACTCGGTTGCGCAGCGTGATGCCACGCTGCGTCAGTGGGGAGAAGAGCAACGGTGATGACGCCATGGCTGCCATGACATCATAAATCGATGATGACAGCGTCGAGAACGATGGCGGCACGCATCGAGCGCGCCGAATGCCGGACAGTCCTGGCCTTCGCGGCCGAGCTCAAGGCCCGCGGGGCGGACGTGATGATCGAAGAGATCGGCGGCGCATCGGCCGTGTTCGCCGGACCTGGACAGCCCTTCAACAAGCTGGCCGGCCTCGGCTTCGCGGCGCCGATCGACGAAGACGCCATCGCGCGCATCGAGCGCGCCTACGATGCGCGGCAAGCCGAACTGCGCGTCGAACTCTCGACGCTCGCCGACCCGCCGGTGGGCGCGCTGCTGACGCGCCGCGGCTACGAGCTCGCCGGCTACGAGAACCTGCTCGGCCTCGCCCTCGGACCTGACGTGGTGGACGACCTGCAACGGGCGTGCGACGCGGATGCGGCGCGAGGCGTGATCGTGGCCCGCGCGGGGGCCGGTGAGACGAGCGGCTGGATCGAAACGGTCACGGACGGGTTCTGCCATCCCGACGTGTTCGACGGTCCGCCGCCCACCGAATCGTTCCCGCGTCAGGCGATGCTTGACGTGATGGCGGTGTCGGCCGCGGTGCCGGGGCTCGCCCTCTATCTCGCCCGCCGGCGCGGCGAGATTGCGGGCGGCGGCTCGATCCGGATCCTGGATGGGCTGGCGCAGCTGTCGGGCGCGTCGACGCTCCCCGAACATCGCCGCAACGGCGTGCAGTCGGCGCTCCTGCGCACCCGCCTGCTCGACGCCGCCCGCCAGGGCAGCGACCTCGCCGTCGTGACCACCGAGCCGGGCTCGAAGTCGCAGCAGAATGTCCAGCGCGCGGGCTTCGAGCTGCTCTACGCGCGGGCCGTCCTCATCCGCCGGCCGATCTGAGCCCTCTTAAAACGAGAACCGCGCGCCCAGCTGGATGCGGCGCATGTCGCGCGCGCTGCGGATCCTGCCGAACGTGGCGGGCGCGTTGAGATTGGTGCCCGGATTCTGCAGGTTCACGAGGTTGAGGACGTTGGTGGCCTCGAGCCGGAACTGCAGCGTCGTGCGGCCCGGCAGGCCGAGATCGCGGAACAGCCCGAGGTCGACGCTGCGATAGCCGGGACCGTCGATGATGTTGCGGCGGCCGCTGCCGTCAGTGCCTGGCGCGGGACTGGCGAAGGCGGCAATGTTGAACCAGCCTTCGATGGCGTCCGCCCGGGGACGGCCGCTCGGGAGCTCCGGGGCGCCGATCAGGTCGGCGCGATCGTTGTTGATGCCGTCGAGATTGCGATCCTGGCCGGCGGTGATCGTGAGCGGCGTGCCGCTCTGGATCGTGACGATGGTCGACACCGTCCAGCTGTCGAGCAGCGCCGAGACCAGACGGCCGGAGTTCTTGAAGTAGTCCGGCCGGAAGACGCTCGAGAGCACGAAGCTGTGCCGGCGATCCGAGGTGGCGCGTCCGCGCTCGAGATCCAGCCGGTTCGAGTTCAACACCGTCGGCAGCCCGCCGCCCTGGAAATCGAGGTCTTCCTCTGCCTTGCCGAGTGAGTAGTACGCCTTGAACGACAGCCGGTTGCCGCGCCGCTCCGCGCTCAGCTGGAGGCCGTTGTAGTCGCTGCCGAAGATCGACTCGAGGACGTTCGCCGCCGCAATCGTCCCCGGCAGGTACGGGCGCCGCGCGTTGCGGTTGGCCGCGGTGGCTCCCGCCACCGGCAACGGGTAGTTGCGATCGACGGGCGCCGCGAGATGACGCGCGAAGGCGCCGACGTACGAGGCGCTGGCGCTCATGCCGCGGCCGATTTCCTTCTGCACCGTCACATTGGCCTGGTAGGTGACCGGCCACACGAAGTCGAGCGACGGCCCGAACACTTGCGCCGGCAGGGTGAAGCGTGCCTCCGAGCGGCGGTAATTGAACGGGAACGGACCGACGCCGCCGGGGAGATTGCGATACGGATCGGACAGCGTGAACACCGTGGGGAACGACTGCCGCACCGTGAACGGCTGGTTGTCGGCGGTCGTGTTCCACTCGTTGCCCGTGATGCTGCCGTAGAACATCCCCAAGCCGCCGCGGATCGCGGTGCGCCCGTCGCCGCGCGGGTCCCACGCCACGCCGAGGCGCGGCGCGATGTTGTTCAGGTCGGTCTTGACGATGCCGCGGGTGACGCCGGCATCGCCGGGAAACAGCAGGCCGACGGGCGCGCTCGGCGTCACCACCGACTTGTTGCCGGGCGAGTAGGCGAGTTTGCGATCGGCCGGATCCGTGAAGGGAAACTGGATGTCGTAGCGGACACCGAGATTCAGCGTGACTTTGGGATGCACCCGGAAGTCGTCCTGCGCGAAGGCGCTGAGGTAGGAGCCGTTGTCGGTCTTCCGGATCGGCGCGTCCTGCGTCATGCTCGCCGGCACGCCGAGCAGGAAGTCCGCGTAGGCGTTCGTGGTTTTTGTGCCGTCGAAGGTGAACACTCCGTAATTGTCGAGCAGCGTGTCGTGCACGATCGCCTCGTACGACACCTCGCCGCCGAACTTCATCGTGTGACGGCCGCGGTTCAAGCTGACGGCGTCCTTCAACCCGAAGTAGTTGCTGCCGGCGTCGGGGCCTGCGATCGAGGTCTGACCGGTGAAGAATCCCGACACGTTCAGCCGGGGCAGCGTCGGGTCACCCTGGATGGTGAACTTCGAGTTCAGGTCGCCGAGCGAGGTCGCCGGATTGTTGACGCGGCCGCCGAACTGCCGCATGAACGAGACGCGGAACTGGTTCACCGCGTTAGGGCCGAGCACCCAGCTGTCGGCGATGTTGAGGTTGTGCTGCGACCACGTGAAGTCGCGATCCACCCACGGGATGTTGCCGGTCAGCGACAGCGGCTGGGTGTCGGTGCCGTTCTGGAAGAAATAGCTCGCGGCCACGGAGTGGGTGGACGACAGGCGGTGATCCAGCTTGACGGTGGCTTCGTCGGTGCTGAGCGGGTCGGGTCGGCGCACCTCGTAGAAGTTGTTCGGCAGGTTGGACAGCGGCACGTACTGGGTCTGGATGGTCCTGGCGGCCGGGTCGAAGCGGGCCTCGGGAATGAGGCCGCCGGGGAACGGCTGCCCCGTCAGCGGGTCGTTCGGCTTGCGGGTCGACAGCGAGAAGTCGCCCGTGCGCTCGCGCGCCGTGGGGACGACGGCGCTGTTGCGGTAATAGGTCTCTTCCTGGCGCAGTCCGGAGTAGCTGCCGAAGAAGAACGTCCGGTCGGTCTTGAGCGGGCCGCCCAGCGCGCCGCCGAACTGATTACGGTCGAGCGGGTCCTTGGCCGACGTGGTTCCCGGGGCCGCCCACCGCTTGGCGTTCAGCTTTTCGTTCCGGAAGAACTCGAAGGCGGCGCCGTGAAACACGTTCGTCCCCGACTTGGTGACGACGTCGACGACGCCGGCGGCGTAGCGCCCGTACTCGGCGCCATAGCCGTTGGTCAGCACGCGGAACTCCTGCACGGCCTCGGGGTTGGGCGCCGGGTTGCCGGTGCCGCGAAGGCCCGCGGTGTTGTTGCCGCCATCGAGCTGAAAGTTCACGCTGCCCATCTGGGCGCGGCTGGATCCGTTGATGGTCGTGAGCTGCTCGGGACCGCCGAGCGAATTCGAGTTGTCATTGCTGCTGACGCCGCCGGTGAGGCTGAGCAGCGAATAGAGATCCCGGTTGACCAGTGGCAGGTTGAGTACCTCATTCTGCCCGACCGTTCGCGAGAGGGAGCCCGTGGTGGTCTCGACCAGCGGGGCGTCCGCCACGATGGAGATCGTCTCCGAGACGTTGCCGAGCTCGATGGTCGCGTCCACGCGCGCGTTACGCCCGACCTCGAGGACGATGCCGGTCTGCGAGAAATTCTTGAACCCCGACATCGACACCTGCACCTCGTAATTGCCGACGGGGAGGAGCGGCAGCGAGTACTGGCCCTCGGCGTCGGTCACGACCATGCGGGAGAACCGGGTCCCGGCGTTGGTGGCGGTCACGGTCGCGCCCGGCACCCCGCCCCCCTGCCCGTCCTTGACGCTGCCCAGGATGGTGCCGGAGGGAATCTGCGCGACGGCGGCGGCCGCCAGGAGCCACGCGCCGACGGCGAAGGTCGTGGTCTGCCAGCGGCTCGCTCGCCGTGCGGGTGTGAGCCGGGGTCGCGTCACTGCGTCCATCTCAGTCTCCAATTCCGCGGCGTCGGTTCGCGGCGAGTAAAATTTGTTCTTCGCGGAGACAGTATCACCGTCGATCACACGCGCCGGCGACGCCACGGCGCTAGCGGAGCGGAAGACGGCGGATGGTGTGGTCGTCGGCGAGGTAGTAGTAGGCGTTGCCGCCGAGCCCGCCGACCGTGGCGGCCGGTGACGCCGCCAGCACGTGGCGCGGCTGTGCCCGCGTGCCGGACCCGTCGAGCGGAATGCGGACGATGAGCGAGCTGCCGGCCAGGCGCTGCACGCCGAGGAGCGCGCCGGCGCGCCAGGCGAGCGACTCGAACGCGGTGAGCGCTTCCACCGACTTCACCGGCATGACCGACTTCGCTGCCAGGTCCACGCGCAGCAGCCCTGCCTCGGCCGCGACATACAGCGTGCGATCGTCGGCGGCCGCGAGCGCGGTCGGCCGGCGCGCCTCGAGCCGCATCACCACTTCCAGCGTCTTCGTCCCCGGCCGCAGCCGCACGACCCGCGAGTCGATCGCGTCGATCGCATAGACGACGCCGTCGGGTGTCACGGTCACATCGACCAGCCGGAGCGGCGGCGCGCTGCCGCCGGCGCGCGCCTCGAGCAGGCCGCGGCCCGAGACCAGCTGCAGCTTGTGCAGCACCGACGAGGAGCCGTCTCCTTCCCCCTTCGCGCTCACCACCCACAGATCGCCGCGCCGCGCGTCAACGGTGAACGCGGTGAGATCCTCGTAGAATCCCGCCGACGCCGCGCTGACGTAGTTGACCACCCGGCGTGACACCTCGTCGATCACCAGCAGGCGTCCGGCCTTGCGATCGCCGAGGACGAAACGCCTCGACACCGCGTCGTGCGCCAGGCCGCGCGCCTCGATGCCCGGCGCGGCGAAGTCGAGCGTCGCCGGGGGCGGCGCGGGCGATGACGGCGGCGGCGGTCCGGGTGGCGGCTCCGGCGTCGCGGGTGCCGCAGGGGCTGCTGCCGCCGGCTTGCCGGTGAGTTTCGCGTCGAGCGCCGCCCAGGCCGGGAGCAGGCGGACGACCGCGAAATCCTGACTGATGGCGGCGTCAGTGGTGACGCCGAGATCGGCGAGGCGGCCGAGCATCACGATGGCGTCCGCGGGACGGCCGCTCAGCGCCTGGGCGCGGGCGAGCAACTGCATCAAATCCGGATCGTTGGGCCTGCCCTTCTGGATCGCCCGCCATGTCAGGTCGTGAAACCGCTCGAACTCGCCGCGCTCCCTGGCGGCCTGGGCCTGGGCGCGGCAGTCCGCCACCTCCCCGCACGCCGGCGCCGGGGTCTGCCACAGCAGCAACAGGAGAAGGAACATCACCGGCCGTTCAACACCCGTAAGGTGTTGTTGATATTAAGGATATGGTCCTCTCGCTCGACCCGCATCGCCCCTCCAGGGAACCGCTCTGAACATCCAGTCTAGCCCTATGCTAGGATTTCTGTTCCCTCAGCCTGGAGTGCCATTGAGAACCGTGCGTGCGGCCAGCTTCGCGTTGTTTTGCGTCCTCGTCGTGTTGACGATCGTGGTGCCGGCGGCCCGCGCCCAGCGCCACGCCACGCCCGAGGGACGGCCCCGCGACGCGCGGACCATCGCGCAGGAAAAAATCCACGGCCTGGTGCTGGCGGCGATCTATCACCGCCGCGGCGACGCCAAGGGGAAAGCCGTGTCGGTGGTGGGGCACTCGGTGCAGATCGACCGGCACGGCCGGGCCCTGGTGGACGTGCGCGCCCAGGTGCGGCCGGCGCTCGAAAAAAAGATCAAGGCCCTCGGCGGCGTTGTGGTGTCACGGTCGAAGACCTACGATTCGATTGTCGGCTGGATGCCGCTGCTGACGCTCGAGCGGCTTGCCGCGGATCCCACGGTCCGCGCGATCCAGCCGGCGCAATAGCGACCGTCGGCGACGACGCGAGGGGCGTGGGCGGTTGAAAGGCCGGCCGATCGTCCGCCGCCGCGGCCCCGGCGTCCACCACCATCACCACTATCACACCACCGCCGATCCCACCGATCCCACCGCCGCGGCCTCGTCCGGCCGGCACCGCCACCGCAGCCGAAGTGACCCTCAGGGGCCGTGCGCAGGCGCGCTGCTGCATCTTTCACGTCTCGAGTCTCAGAGCCATCCTGTTCCCGGTGCCGGGTGGAGCCACTCCCTAAGCCGCGGAGCTCGGTCACCGGATCCAGCTGATGCAGAAGGCCCCACGTCCTCGGGAGCGGCCCAACGCCAACAGCCCCTTCCCTGGCTTCCGAGTGGCCGCGACCCTCCCAACCTTGCACCGATGTAAGTGAAACTGATCGACGCCCAGCGGCGTCATACGGTTGACAGCCTCTGCCTGGCTGCATCGCGGGGCGAGCCAATGCCGAAACTGGAATACGACGTCTGTGCCCGCTGCGGTGTGTTGTTCGACGATCAGGGTGAGAA